>JANMEM010000048.1:0-6314 GCA_031376985.1 Hyphomicrobiales bacterium | reverse complement strand
CATGATCGCGGAAGAGGGCCCCATGCCACTCGACCGTTACATGACCCTGTGCCTCAGCCATCCGCAGCATGGCTATTACATGACGCGCGATCCCTTGGGGGCAGCAGGGGATTTTACTACATCGCCGGAAATCAGCCAAGTCTTTGGCGAACTGATCGGCGTGTGGGTGGCGCAATGCTGGGAGCAGATGGGCTCACCCCGAAATTTTGCATTGGTGGAATTGGGACCTGGTCGTGGCACTCTAATGGCTGATATACTTCGCGTGCTGACAAAAATTCCAGCCTGCACCAAGGCCGCAGATGTTCATTTTGTCGAGACCTCTCCCATATTGCGGTCTGTGCAATTGGAGCGCCTGCCACAGGCAACCTGGCATTCCTCCATGGCGTCGCTGCCAGGTTTGCCCACCATTCTTATGGCCAACGAGTTTTTTGATGCGCTCCCCATCCGGCAGTTTGAGCGGCAAGGGGGACGTGGTTTTGAGCGCTGCATTGGTATGGCTGATGACAAACTTGAAATTGGGTTGGTACCGTCAGGAAGTCATTTGCCGTTTTCGGGCGATGGTGTTTTTGAAGACGCCAGTATTCGCGATGCCGTGGCCACACACCTGGGCAATCATCTCAACACCGTCTCTGGTGCTGCACTGATTATCGATTATGGCCATATGCGCTCTGCGTTGGGGGATACTTTGCAGGCCATGAAAGCCCACAAATTCTGCAAGATCACTGAAAACATCGGCGAAGCGGACATCACGTCCCACGTCGATTTTCAATCACTGGGTCGGGGATTCGTCAAGGGCGGCGCCCAAATTGCGGGCCTGATGAGCCAGGGCCAGTTTCTCGAGGCCATAGGACTGGCGGCGAGAACTGCAGTTTTGGCAGGAAACGCCAGCGGCGAAAAACAACGGCAAATTATTGCCGCATCGGAACGGCTTGCAAACGCGGTTCAAATGGGCGAACTTTTCAAAGTGATGGCGATCACGGGTGGGCTTGATGCCCGGCCCTATCCATTTTGAGGCGCTATGATTGACTCTGAGTATTTGAAACTGAATGGCGTGACACATGGTTTTTTCACCCGTGGTGGTGGACATTCCAATGGCATCTTTGCGTCACTCAACTGCGGGCTGGGTTCCGGCGATGATCCTGATCTGGTGAAACTGAATCGCGAGGTTGTGGCCCGCGCCCTGGGCGTTGCCGACGGTCATGTGGTGACTGCACATCAAGTGCACAGTGCCGATGTGATGGAAGTGACCGGGGTTTGGCCACTTGAAGGGCGGCCCAAGGTAGACGGGTTGGTGTCACGCACCAAAGGCATAGTTCTTGGCGTTCTCACCGCCGATTGCGGTCCGGTGTTGTTTGCTGACGAGACGGCACAAGTCATCGGCTGTTGTCATGCTGGGTGGAAAGGCGCTTTGACGGGTGTGACCGATACAACCATTGCCGCCATGGAAAAGCTGGGAGCCAGACGCGACAACATCATCGCAGTAATTGGCCCCACGATCTCGCAAGTGGCCTACGAAGTGGGACCGGAATTCCCGAGGCCGTTCCTGGAGCAATCTTCCGCCCACGGAGTGTTTTTCAGACCCTCGGTCAAGGCAGGCCATTTTATGTTCGATTTGCCAGGCTATTTGCGCCAACGCATGAAGGGACTTGGCCTCAAATCTGTGCATGACCTTGCGCTGTGTACCTATTCCGATGAGTCGCGATTCTACAGCTATCGCCGCGCCACTCATCGCGGTGAGACAGACTATGGCCGCCTGATTTCGGCGATTGCATTGGTGTGACGTTGTATCGTCTGTTTCTTTTGCTGTCTGTCCTGTTCTTCGCGGCCTGTTCTGGCCCGAGGCTTCCGTTTGAAAAGGATATGCCCGCCCAGGACGCCATGGTGAATCCGCCTTGGGAAGCATTGGTGAAGGCAGGGCCGGGGGCAGACAAGGAACTTGATCTTGAAACCTTGAATGGCCCTGGTGGATTGTTTGCAGGGGCCGCGCCACCCCCGCCTGTTTCCCCGCCACCTGAACAGACTGCTGTGGCCGATCCTGTTCCGAACACGCCTGAACCGAAGCAGCCAGAAAAACCGGGTATAGTTATCAAGGCGGTCGCCGTTCCATTGGTGCAGGGAGCCGCTGGTTCCGGCAATGCCGATTTGACAGAGGCAATGCGGCAAGTCTTGCGCGAAGCAGGCTGGACCGTCGTCGAGTCTCCAGCTCCGGATGCCCTGACTATTCGCGGTAAAGTCAAAACCGCCGCCGCTCAAGGTGCCACCCAAAATGTGAAGCTGGATTGGATTGTCACATCACCCGACGGCAAGCGGCTGGGCGATATTTCTCAATCCAATGAGGTGGAAACTGGTTCTTTGGACAAGGGCTGGGGTGAAAATGCGCGATTTGCAACTGAAGCGGCTGCCGAAGGCATTTTCAAGCTGATCCAAGGTTTCCGGTAACGCCGTTCACAATAATTGTGCACCGCCGCATACGCCCCCTTCTCAGCACCTCATGTGGTTGTTATAGACCTCGCAACTCCACGCGCAGAAAGCCTTTCGCCCCATGATGAAAATCATTTCCGGCAACTCCAACCGTCCTCTGGCGGAGTCGATCTGCTCCTACCTGCATATGCCCATCACCAAGGCTGTGGTGAAGCGTTTTAACGATATGGAAATCTTCGTCGAAATTCAGGAAAATGTGCGCGGTCAGGACATGTTCATTGTCCAGTCCACCTCATTCCCCGCAAACGACCATTTAATGGAACTGCTGATTATCACCGACGCCCTGCGCCGCGCTTCAGCCAAGCGCATCACCGCAGTGATCCCATATTTCGGTTATGCTAGGCAGGACCGAAAGCCTGGTCCCCGCACGCCAATTTCAGCCAAGCTGGTTTCAAACCTGATCACCCATGCTGGAGCAGACCGGGTTTTAACCATGGATTTGCATGCAGGCCAGATACAGGGCTTTTTCGATATTCCGACGGATAACCTGTTCGCAGGTCCGGTATTCGAACGCGACATCAAACAACACAATGATGTTGGCAATACTGTTGTTGTGTCACCAGACGTCGGCGGTGTGGTGCGTGCCCGCGCCCTGGCCAAACGCCTCGATTCACCCCTCGCCATCGTTGACAAACGCCGCGAACGCGCTGGCATGTCAGAAGTCATGAACATCATTGGTGAAGTGCAGGGTAAAAGCTGCATCCTTATCGATGATATTGTCGACTCCGGTGGAACTTTGGTGAACGCAGCCGAAGCTTTGCTGCTCAACGGTGCCAAAGACGTAACGGCCTATATTACCCACGGCGTTCTGTCTGGCGGTGCGGTGTCGCGCATCACGTCATCCAAATTGAAGAATCTCGTCATCACCGACTCGATTCAGCCTACTGAAGCTGTGCGACTCGCAAAAAACATCCGCGTCATCTCTATCGCCTCGCTGATTGGCGAAGCCATCGGCCGCACCTCGCGAGAGGAAAGCGTATCGAGTTTGTTTGAATAGCGGTCTATCGCTGCAAGGCATGTCTTACAAAAAGGGCGAAAAGTTCGGCTTGGCTCGAAATTGTCAATTTGGCGTAAATACTCTTGCGGTGGTTCTTTACAGTTCCTTCGACAATACCAAGTTGATTGCCGATGGAATAACTTGAATGGCCTCGCAAGATGAGACTCACGATATGCTGCTCGCGCGGAGACAGGCGACCGCGTTCAAAAGTTGAGAAAGCCGTTTCCATTGGGTCGCGTTCTGTGGATTGGTCTTGATGATATGATGAATGCAACGAATGCCAGTTTTTGGCCACAAGTGCGTTGACCAACGGTGCGGCTTTTCGAAGTATTGCAAATTCGTCGGTAGAGAATTTCTCTCGACCCGCCGTCCGCATCAACGAGAAACAGAGAAAAAAGCCTTTTGTTGGTTGATTGAGGTAAAAAACTTCCTCGGCGAGTGATCCAGATTCCATGGAAATGCAGGGGTGTACTTCTGGCGAATTGTAGTAGTTGGCGAAAAAAAATTCATCCGGTGCCACATCACTCAGTCGGTAAAATCCGTCTTTGGCATTTTTCGTGCACGCGACATAGCAGGCATCAAGCAGATAGGTGCCGCCGAGATATGTGTCCATGACGCCATGCGCGGATACGCCTTTCAGGCCATTGTGCAGCAACAACGGGGGTTTGCCCATCGGATAGGCCAGAATGGCTGTCAGATCGAATTCGACGAGGTGACAAATCTCTTCAGAGATCAGTTCTGCGAAGGCAGGCGAGTTCAGTTGGCCGATCAAACGACTTGCACTGGCTGCGAAATCCATGTCGCCTTTATCCATAGGGCAATTGTGCAAGATTTGAGCGTTTCCGCAAGCTCAATATCTCTTTGGGGATGTTGCATCTGATTTGGGATGTGAGAAGTCTCAATCAAACATAAAGCTGGGAGGCTCACTTGAAAAATTTGAACACTACAACAGACGATGCTCGACTTCGGGAACTCGGTTACCAGCCGCAATTCAAACGGGCGCTTGGCCTGTTTGCAGACTTTTCGCTAGGCTATTCCTACATGAGCCCGATAGCCGGGTTCTATGCGCTGTTTGCCTATGCGCTCACGACTGCCGGGCCTTCATTTTTCTGGACCATGCCCCTGGTACTGCTGGGCCACACTCTCGTCGCCTTGGTATTTGCTGAATCATCTTCGCAATATCCTATTGCGGGAGGCGTCTATCAGTGGGCACGGCAGCTGGCAGGGCCAAAGTTTGGCTTCTTGACGGGCTGGATGTATTTGCTGGCTTTGATCGGTACAATTGCCGGTCTCGCTGCCGGCGTTGCGCCATATCTTGGCCCGCTGCTTGGAATTGAAGGGGGAACCTTTTTCAACGCTGTATCAGGAATTGCGATGGTCGTTCTTGCCGCAGTCCTCAATTTAATCGGCACGAAAACACTCGGACGCGTGACAGAACTTGGCGTATGGGCTGGACTCATTGGCTTGCTGGTATGCGGCGTCTAACTGTTGCTTTTTGCCCGCCTGCAACCTTTCAGCGTTCTTTATGAGAGTTTTGGTGCAGGTGAAGGCAATCGCACTGGTGCCCTTTTGGCAGCAAGTTTGATCGGCATCTGGATATTCTTTGGACATGAGTCATGTGGCGATCTCGCGGAGGAAGTGAAAGACGCAAGTGTAAAGGTGCCGCGCGCCATGATGCTCACCATGATCGTGGGTGGCGTCAGCGCACTCATCATCGCGCTCGGAATGATTTTGGCGGTGCCGGACATGGCTGCGGCTGTCAGTGGAAAAGCAGGAAATATTGCCGAGGTGGTTTTGACCAACGCATTCGGGGCGATTGGGGCCAAGGCAATGTTGCTTTGCCTTTTGGTGGTGGTGTTGAGTGCAACAGTCTCAGTCGTCGCTTCAGCAAGTCGATTGCTGTTCTCACTTGGTCGCGACAATCTTATTTTTGGTTCAAGCCTTATGCGGAAGATTGACGAAAAGCGTGGGTTGCCCATCGCCGCAGTTGTTGTTGCAACGCTTATCCCATGCTTCATCGTTTTCTGCGGATTGTTTGCACCTGATGCGGCGACGGCGATAATTTCCTTTGCAACTGCTGGCATCTACACAGCCTTTGCCATGGTGGTGTTGGCTGCATTGTTTGCGCGGTTGGGCGGATGGGTTCCTGCAGGACCGTTCAAACTGCGTGGTTGGGGCTGGCCAGTGACAATCGCAGGCCTGATATTTGAAGTGGCTGCTGTGATAAACATCGTGTGGCCGCGCCCTCCAACGCCTGACACATCCTTTTTCATGACGTATCTGATTCCGATCGTCCTGATTGTTGTGTTTGTGCTTGGACTGGTACAATTGGGCAATCCAGCACTTCAAAGAAAGGAACACGAATGAGCGGGCGTTTGAACGGCAAGGTGGCTCTCATCTCCGGAGGTGCAACCGGTATGGGAGGTGCTTCGTCCAAATTGTTTGCAGCCGAAGGTGCAAAGGTTGCAGTCGTCGACCGAAATATGGAAGCAGCCCAGGCCACGGTAAATGATATTGTCAAAGCCGGAGGCGTTGCCATTGCGTTGCAGGCCGATGTGTCAAAGGCCAATGAGGTAACTGCCGCAGTTGCCATTGCCCAGCGCATGTTGGGGCCGATCAACGTACTCTTCAATCATGCCGGGACTATTGTCATCAAGCCCTTCCTTGAAACGACAGAGGAGGAATGGGACTGGCTCCATGCAGTGAATGTGAAGTCTATGTTCTTGATGACCAAGGCGGTATTGCCACAAATGATCGCGGCGGGTGGCGGATCGATTGTGTGCACGTCTTCAATTTCAGCAGTATTGGGAACGCCCATGGAAGTGCTCTATGACAC
>JANMEM010000035.1:0-3084 GCA_031376985.1 Hyphomicrobiales bacterium | reverse complement strand
GGCGACAAGGAACCGAAGGGATCCTGAAACACCACCTGCATGTCGCGCCGCAAGGGACGCATGGCCTTGTTGTTGAGGCCATCTATGCGTTTGCCGCGATAGGTGATGGGGCCTTGAGATGAAATCAGACGGAGGATCGCTAATCCGAGTGTGGTTTTGCCAGAACCGGATTCTCCGACAATGCCAAGCGTCTGCCCGGCTTTTACCTCGCAGGTGAGGCCGTCAACCGCTTTAATATGGCCGATGGTGCTCCGGAAAAAACCGCGCTTGATTGGGAACCAGACTTTGAGATTATCAGTGGTCACCAAGGTTTCGGCCGACGGATCAACAGGAGGTGGATCGCCTTTGGGTTCTGCCGCCAATAGCATTTTGGTGTAAGCGTGTTGCGGGTTCGCGAACAGGGATTTGGCTGGGCCTTGCTCCACCACTTTGCCCTTTTGCATGACCACCACATCGTCCGCCATGTGCCGAACGATGCCGAGATCATGGGTGATCAAAAGCAGCGCCATGCCGAATTCCTTTTGCAGGTCTTTCAGCAGTTTGAGAATTTGAGCCTGCACCGTGACATCGAGTGCTGTGGTCGGCTCGTCAGCAATCAACAAATCCGGGTTGTTGGCAAGTGCCATGGCGATCATCACGCGTTGGCGCTGACCACCTGAGAGTTGATGGGGATAATCGTGCAACCGCGTTTCCGGATCGCGGATGCCGACTTTTTTCAACAGATCGATGATACGGGCGCGGGCCCTATCCCCCGTCATATCCTGATGTAAATCCAGAATTTCACCAATCTGCTTTTCCACCGTATGCAGCGGATTGAGCGAAGTCATCGGCTCCTGAAAGATCATGGTAATGTTGCGGCCACGCACACGGCGTAAATCTGCTTCATCGGCGTCCAGCAAGTCCTCGCCGTTGAACAGGATTTGCCCGGATGGATGTGAAGCTGCAGGATAGGGCAGAAGTTTGAGAATGGAGTTGGCGGTGACGGATTTGCCTGAGCCTGATTCACCAACGAGTGCCAGCGTTTCGCCCTTGTTCAAGCTGAAGGACACATGGTCGACTGCCGTTGTGGTTTTTCCGCCCTGACTGAAAGCCACTGACAGGTCATTGACCTCCAGCAAATTCATTGGAAGGTCTTTCGTGGATCAAGCGCATCGCGCACAGCTTCTCCTGAAAACACCAACAACGTCAGCAAGATTGAAACCACAAAAAACGCGGTAAAACCAAGCCATGGCGCAAACAGGTTCTCCTTGCCTTGCTTCACCATTTCACCAAGCGATGGCGAACCGGGCGGCAGACCGTAACCCAGAAAATCCAAGGCAGTCAACGTGCCCACGGAGCCGGACAAAATGAAGGGCATAAACGTGACTGTGGACACCAGCGCATTGGGCAGCAGGTGCTTCCACATGATCATGGTATTGCTCAACCCCAAGGCCCGCGCTGCACGCACATATTCAAAGTTCCGTGCACGAAGGAATTCAGCGCGCACGATGCCCACAAGTGTGGTCCATGAGAACAGCACAAGTATGAAAAGCAACAGCCAGAAGCTGGGCGCAATGAAAGCGCCCATGATCAGGAGAATGTAGAGCACCGGCAGTGAAGACCATATGTCGATGAAGCGTTGAAACAGCAGATCAATCCAGCCGCCGAAATAGCCCTGCACGGCACCCGCAGCGAGCCCAATGATTGATGAGAGAATTGTCAGGATCAGACCAAAGGCCACTGAAATCCGAAACCCGTAGATCATGCGGGACACCACATCGCGACCTTGATCGTCGGTGCCAAGCCAATTCATGTTGCCCCACATACATTGCGGGTCTTCGGCTTTCAGGGGAAACTTCACGCAGGCCGCTTCACGGTCCATGCGGAAGGCCGGGCGGGAAGGGGCCGGTGCAGGCAGTTCGCGGTTCACGGTGTTGTAGGAGTAGCGGATTGGCGGCCAAACCATCCAGCCGTTGGCGTTGATCTCATCCTGGTTCACTGAGTCCCGGAAATCTGTATTGGCGAGAAACCCTCCGAACATGCTTTCGGGATAGTCGCGCCACAGAGGAAAGAGCAGTTCGCCTTTGTAAGAGGCCAGTATCGGGCGATCATTGGCGATGACGGGTGCCAAAACTGACAGGCCAAAAAGAATCATAAAAATGATGAAAGACCAATAGCCACGCCGATTGGCCTTGAACAGATTGAGACGGCGGCGATTGATAACTGAAAGATTTTTGAAGAACATGGTTTTCAGGTTTCCCGCGATTCAAAGTCGATGCGGGGATCAATCCAAGTATAGATGAGGTCGCTTATCAGCGCGATGACCAAGCCGAAAAGCGTCATGATGTAAAGATTGGCAAAGACCACGGCATAGTCCCGCTTCTCAATGGATTTGAAGGTGAGCAGACCCAGTCCATCCAGCGAAAACACCTGTTCAATCAGCAGGGAACCGGAAAAGAATGCCGACAGAAATGCACCCGGAAAACCAGCGATGACGAGGAGCATGGCGTTGCGGAATACATGGCCGTAAAGCACTTTGGTTTCCGTCAGACCTTTGGCACGAGCAGTGGTAACGTATTGCTTGCTGATTTCATCAAGAAACGAATTTTTGGTGAGCAGTGTCATGGTGGCAAAACTTGAAATTCCCAGCGCCAACAACGGCAGCACCAGATGCCAGAAATAGTCTTTCACTTTGCCGAACATTGACAGCGTTTCGAAATTATCTGACTTCAAACCTTTGAGCGGGAACCAGTCCCAATAGCTGCCACCGGCAAACAATACGATCAGGATAATTGCGAAGATGAAGCTTGGTATGGCATAACCGACAACGATAACCGCCGAGGTCCAGATGTCGAAAGTCGAGCCGTGCCGCACGGCTTTTTTGATACCCAAAGGTATGGAGACGAAATACGAAACGAGGGTCAGCCAAAGACCCAGCGAAATTGATACAGGCATTTTTTCGCCTATCAAAGTCAACACTGGCTTGTCATTGAAGTAGCTGTTGCCGAAGTCAAAGCGCAGATAATTCCACAGCATAATAAGGAAGCGTTCGGTTGGCGGTTTGTCGAAGCCAAATTGTTTTTCGAGCTTCTTGATAAATTCCGG
>JANMEM010000032.1:0-2320 GCA_031376985.1 Hyphomicrobiales bacterium | reverse complement strand
GGACAGTTATTTTTCCAACCGCTCGAGGCCCTGTTTGCTGCACCAGATCAAGCGCTGTTCAGCACCTTGCGTGAACTATATTTCCGAAAGCGATTACAACGCCTTGGTCGCTGAAGCGGAAGTGTTTCTTGAGAAAGGCGGCGGTCCTGTGAAGGCTGAGCTTGCGCAGAAAATGGAAGCGGCAGCAGAGGCGTTGGAATTTGAAACGGCGGCGCGGTTTCGTGACCGCATTCAGGCCATGAGTTTTGTGACGCAAACGCAAGGCATCAACCCGCAGGGTGTGGATGAAGCGGATGTTTTTGCCTTGGCACAGGAAGGCGGCATTACCTGTGTGCAGGTGTTCTTCTTCCGCTCCGGCCAAAACTGGGGCAATCATGCTTACTACCCCAAGGCGGACAAGAGCACGGAGCTGTCCGAAATTCTGGGGAGTTTCATCGGGCAATTTTATGATGACCGCCCGATCCCCAAGTTGGTGTTGCTGTCGCATGATATTGATGAGCAGGAACTCTACGCGGAAGCCTTCAGTGCCCATGCCGGATACAAGGTTGAGGTGAGCACACCGCAGCGAGGCGAAAAGAAGGGCCTCACAGATCAGGCGCTCAACAACGCGCGAGAATCAGCCGGGCGGAAATTGGCGGAGACGGCTTCCCAGTCAAAATTGCTGGATGGTGTGGCTGTGGCGTTTGGACTGGCGGAGCCACCGAAACGCATCGAGATTTACGACAATTCGCACATTCAAGGTGCCTTTGCCGTGGGTGGTATGGTGGTTGCGGGGCCGGAGGGCTTCATGAAATCGCAGTATCGCAAATACAACATCAAAACGCCTGACGTGGCAGGAGATGATTTTGGCATGATGCGCGAAATGTTGACGAGACGGTTTACGCGGCTGTTGGCTGAAGATGAAAAAACGGACGAGGGTGCGGTTCAGCAATGGCCGGACTTGTTGTTGATTGATGGTGGTGCCGGGCAGTTGTCAGCGGTTAAAGGCGTTCTGGATGAACTGGGTGTCGAAGATGTGGCGCTGGTGGGTGTTGCCAAGGGGCCGGACCGGGATGCGGGGCGTGAACATTTCTACGTCACGGGCAAACCGAGTTTCATGTTGGAAGCGCGTGATCCCGTGCTTTACTATGTGCAGCGGCTTCGCGACGAAGCGCATCGATTTGCCATTGGCACGCACCGGGCCAAGCGCAGCAAAGCCATCGGGATCAATCCATTGGATGAAATTCCCGGCATAGGTCCGACTCGCAAGAAGGCCTTGCTCCAAAGCTTTGGATCGGCCAAATCAATCGCGCGTGCGGGCGTTGGCGATTTGGCCGCGGTTGACGGCGTGAGCAAGCAGTTGGCGCAAAACATTTATGACCATTTCCATCCCGACACGCGCTAAGGCACCGTAATGGCAACAACAGGTCAACAGGCCCCCTTGGCCCCCGTTTCAAAAGTTTGGAATCTTCCGAACATCCTGACCTATGGCCGGATTTTGGCCGTGCCACTTGTTGCTGGCCTGCTGCTGTGGACTGAACGTGCCCATGCCATCACAGGCCTTGGCGTTGAAGCAGCACGCTGGGTGGCGCTAGGCATATACGTGGTAGCGGCCATTACTGATTTTTTCGACGGCTATCTGGCCCGGAAATGGCAGCAACAGTCGGCACTCGGCAAAATGCTTGATCCCATTGCAGACAAGGTGCTGGTCGCTGTGATCTTGCTGGTGTTGTGTGGTGACCAGATTTTGCGGGGAGGCCATGTGTGGGCCGCGATCATCATTCTGGCGCGCGAAGTGCTGGTATCGGGATTGCGTGAATTTCTGGGGCAATTGCGTGTTTCGGTTCCCGTTACGCAAATTGCGAAATGGAAAACCACAGTACAGCTGGTGGCGATTGGGTTCCTGATCGCAGGGCCTGCTGGCGATACAGTTATTCCCGGTGTGACATGGGTTGGCGTCGTGGGACTGTGGGTTGCGGCAGCTTTGACGCTGTATACAGGCTATGATTATTTTCGCGCAGGATTGCGCCATGTTGTGGATGAAGAATGAAAGTTTTGTACTTTGCACGGTTCAAGCAATTGATTGGTCGTGGTTCGGAAGACGTGGTGCTGCCAACCGAAGTGCTTACCGTAGGTGATCTATTGAGTTACCTTGCTACAACAGACAATGGCTGTGCTGCCGCGTTTTCGAATTTGAAGCTGGTGCGCGCTGCTGTGAATCAAAATCATGTCGGGCTGGATTTCCCTTTGAAGGATGCGACTGAGGTTGCCTTCTTTCCTCCCGTGACAGGTGGCTGATGCGCCTCAATGTTTTTTTGCAAAAGGCCGGAGTTGGTTCGCG
>JANMEM010000556.1:0-1789 GCA_031376985.1 Hyphomicrobiales bacterium | reverse complement strand
AGAATGCGAGCCGCCCAAGCTGTCTTCTCGTCGATTTCCGCTTGCGGCTTCTTAGCCAGAAGCATCGAAAAGCTCATATTGTCCTTGACCGTCATGTGGGCATAGAGCGCATAATTCTGGAACACCATGGCAATGTTCCGGTCTTTCGGATGCACGTCATTCACCCGCCGTTCCCCAATATTGATATCGCCCGATGTGATGGCCTCAAGCCCTGCAATGGAGCGCAGCAAGGTGGATTTGCCGCAACCCGAAGGCCCCAACAGCACCACGAAGGAACCATCCTCAATATCGAGGTTTACCCCGTGGATGACCTGAACAGTGCCGTAGCTTTTCTTGATATCGCGTAGTGTGACCGAGGCCATGATCTGTGTTCCCTATTGCGGATCGTTCAAAAGAAATTCGTCGAGAAGCCCCGCGTCATCCGCAAGGTCCAGGAAGGACCAGCGATTGCGCACGTCCCGGGCATGTTTCATGGCCTTCCGCCAAATGTCGCGCGGCAGCCCAAGTTCAGTGGCCGTGGTTGGGCCACCAGCAGACGCGATGATGGAACAAATCTCGTCGGGGTCCAGCATCATGGCTTTGAGTTCGGCGCGAAGTTCGGGCCAGATGCGTTCAAGCGTCTGGTTGAAGGCCGAAGCTTGCGCGACGTCAAAGGATTTTTTCTTGGCCTCGCCATACATCATCCGGCCAATGTCCAGACCATAGCGTGTGACAAAATCCGTTTCATCAATGCGTGTCGCCTTGATCTGCGGAGCCTTGTCGAGGCTCAACAACATTTTGTGCAGTCGCGCCATGGCAATGGATGCCACACCCACCTGTTGTCCATGGGTTGTTCCGGGATGCGCTTTGCCCGCAAACATATCAATCCAGTGCGAAACCTGATGTTCTCCCATTGATCCTGAATGCGATGACCCGACAATATTGTTGCCAAAGCTTGCTTCCACCAAAACCCGAAACAGATAGCCATTGGCTTCAATGCTGTGTTGCTTCAGGTCCGGCGCCGTGCGGATCATTTCCGCTTCGTCTCTTTCAACCTCGAAAATATCAAAAGGTGTCTTGGTATAATGCGTGCCCAGCAGGCGATGTGCCGCCCACCATTCCACCTGCGCGATGGGCCTGCACAAACTGTCACCCAAACCCGCAGCCGCAAGACGATAGGGAGCAGCCGCGCAAACCCCAAGATCAACAAACACACCGCGCGGTGCATGGGATTTCAGCGATGTCTTGTAGCCATTCGAAAGTGTGACGGAGGCCGTGCCAGCGCCATAGCCATTCATCGAGCCTGCTGTGGTAAAGCTTACAAACTTCCGTCCATCTCCAAACGTGGCATGGCGCACCGTGTCAGTAATCGAACCTGAGCCCACAACAACACAGGCGTCACAATGGCGCGTGCGCTCCTGCATCAGTGCAATTGTCGGTTCATCGCAATGAGTGTCGCCGGGAAATACAATTTCTTCGACCGAAGTCCACGCCGAAAGCTCTTTTGCCACGCGTCGCCCCATGGCTTCAACCGTATTGGTATCACTGACCACCGCAAGCTTCCGGCCAATTTTGAGGGGTGCCACCAGATCAGCCGCACCACCCTCAAGCGTCTCCTCTATGCGAATGGTTTCAAACGGCACATCGCAGCGCTTGCCGGTTTCAGGATCGCGCCATTCGCCGGATATCACCTCACGGATCAGGCTGTTCCAGTCTTTGCGGGGAGCAGTCATACGCCCTGCCTCCGTGCGAAATTCTGCATGCGGGAATTCCAGGCACTCATCTGCGGCCACAGGTCTTGATAGATCGA
>JANMEM010000474.1:0-1974 GCA_031376985.1 Hyphomicrobiales bacterium | reverse complement strand
AGAATTTGTTTCAACCATCCGTGGAAAGTGATGGCCCAATTCCGGAGCATGGCAACAAATAGCAAAAAGACCGCGCGGTGTCAAGCGTTATTTTCCTAACGAATGGAAAAAAGCAGAATCCTAGTTCTTCAGATAGCTCTCCATGGAATCTTCCAACGCATCTTTCCACGGCGTGTGGTGAAGTGGTGCCATTGTTCCGGTAATGACAGACTTATAGGCATTGTCCCGGAAGGTCATGATGTTCCGGGCCTTATGATCTTTCCATTCGAAGAAAGCTTCACAAGCACCATCAACATCAAACGAAGGATAATCAGTTTCGGCAATTAATTCCTTGACGTAGTCACCCTGATAGTGGATCGCGTCATGAGCGTCCTTGCCCGCATCTTCGCCAGCCACCCGGTCTACGACGTCCTTCTGCAATGCTGCTTTGTCTGCGGGAATGGCAATCCGCCCCATGATCGCGTCACGCACCCACCAAGCCTGCGCATCGAACATGTTGAAGGTGAACCACTGGTCCTGCATGCCAATGTAGAACAGTGCGGGATTATGCACATAGGCAACCCCCTTGTAGAGATCAGCCGTGGCCAAGCGGTTTTTGGTCTTGAGACGCAAGTCATCCGGCAAGAACGGAAAACTGTGTTGGTAGCCCGTACACAGAATAATCGCATCGATCTTTTTTGAGCTGCCATCTTTGAAATAGGCACTATCGGTATCGACATGGGTGAGGATGGGAACTTCTTTCCAGTTCGCAGGCCAATCATAGCCCATGGGCGCCGTGCGGTGCGCCACGGTAACCGACTTGCAGCCGTACTTCCAACACTGCGAACCAATGTCTTCAGCCGAATAGCTGGTGCCCACAATCAGCAAATCCTTGCCCTTGAATTCCATGGCATCGCGGAAATCATGGGCGTGCAGAATGCGGCCATTATAGCTTTTGAAACCAGGGAACTCCGGCACGTTAGGTGTCGAGAAATGCCCGGACGCCACGATCACATGATCGAATTCCTCGTCGTAAATCGTATCCTTGGCGTGGTCATGCGCGGTGACTGTGAACTTGCCGGTCTTGGCATCATGGCGGACAAATCGAACTGCCGTCTTGAAACGAATCCAGTCACGCACCCCTGCTTTCGTCACACGCCCTGCAATGTAGTCAAACAACACGGCGCGCGGCGGATAGCTGGCAATCTGCTTTCCAAAATGTTCCTCAAAAGAATAGTCCGCAAATTCCAAACCTTCCTTCGGGCCATTGGACCACAGATACCGATACATGGAACCATGCACAGGTTCGCCGTATTCATCAAGCCCGGTGCGCCACGTGTAATTCCAAAGACCGCCCCAATTTTCCTGTTTTTCAAAACATACAATGTCGGGAATGTCTAAACCTTTGGCTTTCGCCGACTGGAATGCCCGCAGCTGCGCCAAACCTGATGGACCAGCGCCAATAACTGCAACTCTCTTCTTCATCGAAACCCCCGCTTGCTGATTTTATGCTCTGTGTACAGATCAAATATCCAATGTATTCTCGGTCTCCCAGCGCGAGAAATGCGAAGCATAGCTGTCCCATTCCTTGTGCTTGAGCTTGAGATAAGCCGTCGAGAACTCCTCACCCATCATGGCCTTGAGGGTTGTGTCCTTGTCATATTCGCGAAGAGCATCAAGCAAGTTGAGTGGCAGCTTCGGTGCGTCTTTCACCGTGTGGCCCATCTGGTACATGTCAATGTCATGGCGCTTGCCGGGGTCAGCTTTTGTGCGCACGCCATCGAGTCCAGCGGCTATGATCACAGCCTGCAACAGATACGGATTGGCCGCGCCATCTGGCAGGCGCAATTCAAAGCGTCCAGGCCCCGGCACGCGCACCATGTGGGTGCGGTTGTTGCCGGTCCACGTGACAGAGTTTGGTGCCCATGTGGCACCGGAAGATGTGCGCGGTGCATTGATACGCTTGTAGCTGTTGACCGTCGGATTGCAGATCGC
>JANMEM010000433.1:0-3009 GCA_031376985.1 Hyphomicrobiales bacterium | reverse complement strand
AAACAACGACACGGCGCGTGTTCACACCACACAGGGCTGCGGCTTTTTCATCCAGTGCGACAGCACGAACCGCCCTGCCCGCACCGGTTTTCGTCAACACCAAATCTGCGGCAACCACCATCAACATGATCAGCCCCATGTTGATGGCCTGCACCAGCGTGATACTTGCGCCGAAGCCGAGATGCACTTGTACATCGCTCAAAGGCGGTAACCAATAATCGCGACCGGATGCACCTATGCGCACGGCTTCCATGAGAATGATTGCGAGGGCCAAGGTTGCGACAATCATCATGTTGGGCGATTGATTGCGAAAGCGAGGTACCAGAATAATCGCAAATACGGACAAGACAATCGCACTCAACAGCACGGCCGCAGTTATGCCAAACGCTAGAGATGATACGAAGGTGAAGATCAAGGCGTTGTAGGCCAGCGTTGCACCCAGCACCAACACCTGCCCCGAGAATGCGAAAAACGCGCCGTGTGCGAGGTTGGGCCGCTGTACGACCTGGTTCAACAGCACATAGCTATAGGCCAGCAGGCCATAGAGAAAGCCGTTGTGCAGACCGTTGACGAGGATTTGGAAAAGATATGACATGGTTCGTTTCGGGCTTGCAAAATTTGTCCGTGTTGATCTTAATCACGTCATGCGCAGATTTGCACCATTGTTGATGCTCTTGCTGATTCTAGCCGGGTGCAAAGACGAGTCCCGCACAGGCTATCTTG
Organism: Hyphomicrobiales bacterium; assembly: GCA_031376985.1. Classification (GTDB taxonomy): domain Bacteria; phylum Pseudomonadota; class Alphaproteobacteria; order Rhizobiales; family Aestuariivirgaceae; genus Aestuariivirga. Next base: position 2,286 of record JANMEM010000433.1, on the reverse strand, counting down.
AACTCTCAGGGCGAATCTTCGTGTTCAATCCGCGCATTGCCGAGGCAACGTATGTCGTGACGCTCAGCGTCTTGAAGCAGCCGCCAGAAGGTTCCCGAGTCGAAGCCGTATTCGACAATCCTGCGGGTGGTGATGCGTTGAAGATGGAGCAGGTGTTGCGCCCGGGCCAAGTCAAAATCGCTTTCGAAAGTGAACCCTTGCAGTGCATCAAAAAAGATCGGCCTTATGCTTTTAAAGTCTTGTTGCGCGACGACAGGGGTAACGTGCTGCAGGTGGTGGAATCGTCAATCCGTTCGACACTCGATCAATCCGTCATGCCCGACGCGCCTTTGGTGGAAGGACCGGGATACGATCCAAATCCGGCGCTGAAAAACAATGAGGCGGGACATGTGCTGCGGGAACGCGAGTGTCCGGCGTAGCTATGTGACGGGCAGTTTCTCCGTCTGATACAGATACACTTTTAGTCCGCCATGGTTCACCGACGCTGCAACTGGCTTGAACGGCAGACCACAGCTTTTCGCCAAGGCTGCATCCGTGGTTACGATGCCAACACGCCAACCGCCAAAGCGTTGCAATAGCGTTTGCCCAAGTGCAGCGTATAACGCGTGCAAGGGCTTCTTGTCGCCGATGCGCGTGCCATAGGGCGGATTGACGATAACGAGTCCCCGTGGGCCCTCCGGCGGTTTCAAGTTACTGATCGCATGTTGGTGGAAATCGGTGATCGTTGTCACCCCTGCCCGTTCGGCATTGGCCTTTGCAGCACGAATTGCGCCTGCGTCACGATCACTGCCATAAAATCGAACAGCAGGAACGGTCGTTGGCTTTGCATCGCGCATTTTCTGCCACGCTTCGGCATCAAAAGTAGCCAGCTGTTCAAAAGCAAAATTGCGGGTGCGCCCCGGCTTTAATCCCGCCGCCATTTCCGCAGCTTCGATAATAAAAGTGCCGGAACCGCACATTGGGTCCACCACCGGCTCGCTACCGTCGTAACCGCATTGCCGCAAAAACATCGCGGCCAAGGTTTCGCGGATTGGCGCTTTGGCAATCGCTTCCTTGTGGCCACGCTTGTGCAGCATTTCGCCGGAACTATCGATGCTGACGGTGCAAACGTCATGATCAATGCGGATTTTCACGCAAACATCAGCATCCTCCGAAAGTGGGCATCCCAATTCTTCATGGATGGCGGTAGCCACGCGTTGGGCAGCCGCACCGGCGTGGTAGATCTTGGACTTTTTACAGGTAGCCTCAACACGCACCGCTATCTCTTTAAGCAGCGTTTCGCCCCAGGGAAATTTACGGGCGCTCTTGTCGAGTTGTGACAGATGCGAAGCGGCAAAGGAACCGATGCGCGCCAGCACACGGCCCGTGCCGCGCAGTTCAAGATTGGCGCGCCAAACGTCATGCCATTTGCCTTCAACCCGCACGCCTCCATCCACAACTTTCGGACTGCGAAAGCCACAGGATCTGGCCTCATCGCAAAGCGCAGCCTCGAGGCCCGGCGTGGCCACAAGATAGATTTCAAACGAGGGAGTAATGGCCGGCACGCGGGGCCCTTAAAATTGTAAGAATGGCGGAGACGGAGGGATTCGAACCCTCGATACACCTTGCAGCGTATGACGATTTAGCAAACCGTTGCCTTCAGCCACTCGGCCACGTCTCCGTTGCGGGCCTTTTGCCGTGATTTGTTTAAAGCTGCAAGTCTCGATCGCATGAAAGCCTCGGAAACTTAAAAGACTCGGAAACTTATATCCGACGAATAAAATCGGCTATTGACGGTTCGCTGCGACAGGGCTAGTCATATTCCGATAGTTTTAGTCGGAGATTACCCATGCGCCGCTTTATTGCTGCACTTCTTGCTTCAGTCCTTCCGTTCGGTGCCGTTGCCTTGGCGGATGGCGTGGTGAATGTGTATTCCTACCGCCAGCCGCCCCTGGTTGAACCCTTGTTCAAGGCCTTCACTGCGAAAACCGGCATCGACGTTAAAATGGTATTTGCTGAAAAGGGTTTGATCGAGCGTTTGGAACAGGAAGGTCCTTTGAGTCCCGCTGATGTCTTGATGACGGCGGATGTTGGTCGTCTTGTGGAAGCTGCGGCGAAGGGCCTGGGGCAGCCTGTTGTCTCGGAAGCAATCTCAACCAAGATCCCATTCAATCTTCGCGCGGACGACAATCAATGGTTCGGTCTCACGATGCGGGCCCGCGTAGTTTATGCGTCGGTTGACCGGGTGTCGCAGACCACAATTTCTTATGAGGAACTGGCTGATCCCAAGTGGAAAGGCAAGATTTG
>JANMEM010000385.1:0-3086 GCA_031376985.1 Hyphomicrobiales bacterium | reverse complement strand
GCCCAGACCTTCGATATTGGGAATGCGGCCTGTGCAATACATAATCTGGCCGGCACCAATGCGGTCATTGTCGGCGAGTGTCACGCGCACGCCGTCGCCGGAACGCTCGATCATCTGCACGTCGGCATTGGTGCGAATTTCAATGCCCTTCTTTTCCATCTCCACAACAAGATGATTGCGCAGATCATTGTCGAAGCCGCGCAGGATTTGTTCACCGCGATAGAGCAGAATGGTTTCCACACCGAGATTGTTAAAAATACCCGCGAACTCTACCGCGATATAGCCACCACCGACGATGACAATGCGGCGCGGCAAACGCTCAAGATGAAACGCTTCATTCGACGTGATGGCGAGTTCATGTCCGGGCAAATGACGCGGCACGAAGGGTGTTGCCCCCGTTGCAATCAGAATATATTTCGCTGTTACCTTGCGGCCTGATGCCAGTTGCACGGTGTGGGCATCCACCAGCGTGGCACGTTCCTCAATCAGCTCAGCCCCTGCCGATTCAAGATTGCGGATATAGGCCTTGTTCAGACGGTCGATTTCCTTGTCCTTGTTTTCAATCAGCGTCTGCCAGTCGAAGGAGACCTTTTCCGAGGTCCAGCCAAAGCCAACGGCGTCCTCAAATTCCTCTGCGAATTTGGAGGCGTAAACCAGCAGTTTCTTCGGCACGCAGCCGCGAATGACGCAGGTGCCGCCGACGCGATGTTCTTCGGCTACCGCAACTTTCGCACCATATTTGGCAGAGATGCGTGCTGCGCGAACACCACCAGAGCCTGCGCCGATGACAAAGAGGTCGTAGTCGAAATTATCCATTATTGGTTGATCTTTCGCGATAAGCTGATCTTGCAGGTGAGGTGCAATGGTTTGCGTTGAAACTGGAATAGCTCAGCCTGGGTTTCAAAGCCAAGCCGTTTTCGAGGGGCTTGTTGGAGTGAAGGGCATAGCCCTATAGAGTGGTAATGAGCAAAACACCTTATCCACCCAAACGCCCCTCCGGCAGGTCAAAGCCTGCTTTTGGCAAGCCGCATGTGTTCCGCAAACCTGAAAAAGCCGTGCCCGCCACCTTGCTGGGCGATAGGCCCAAAGCGCTGACGCATCAACCCAAGCCCGAAAATGATTTGATCTATGGCATTCACGCCGCTGCTGCGGTGTTGGCCAATCCAAAACGCCAGATCGTGCATGTATGGGCCACAGAAAACGGTCTAGGCCGTTTGAAGGAGGATGGCGTTGAGGTTTCAACGACGCCGGAAATCGTTCACCCCCGCATTCTTGATCATTTGTTGACGGGTCAGGATGCGGTGCATCAGGGCGTGGTGGTGGAGGCAAAGTCCCTGCCCCAACCGCGGCTGGACCAGATTTCGCGGGATGGCTTGCTGGTCATTCTGGATCAGGTCACCGACCCTCACAACGTCGGGGCGATTTTGCGTTCCTGCGCTGCCTTCGGTGTAACTGCCATGGTGACCACAGCCCGCCATGCGCCGCATGAAACCGGAGTATTTTTCAAATCAGCTTCCGGTGCTTATGAGCATATCCCCGTGGTGCGTGTGACCAATTTGAGTCGCGCACTTGAAGAACTCAAAACTTACGGCTTCATGCTGCTGGGACTCGACTCAGAGGCTGAAACCGAAATTGGCGACGCTCCCAAACAGAGGCCACTGGCGCTCGTTTTGGGCGCTGAAGGCAAGGGCCTTCGCCAAAAGACCCGTGAAACCTGCGATGTCGTGGTCCGGCTTGAAATGCCGGGTGCCATTAAAAGTCTGAACGTCTCAATCGCCACAGCCGTTTCGCTTTACGCCCTGAGCCGCTAAAAAAAACGGGCTCCCGCGTGGGAGCCCGTCTTTTGGTTCGTCAACCCGGGGAAACGGGTGTCAGTAACCGCCGCCCTTATACATTGTCGGGCCTTGGTAGTCATAGCCGTAGCCATTGTCGTACATCATGCCCTGATCCATCATCGGCTGTTGATAAACAACCCGACGCGAACGTTTGTGTTTGCGCTTTTGCTTCACTATCACCTGCTGGCCGCCATAAGCGCCGCCATTGACCACAACATTGTTGCCATAGCCACCGACCATGACACCGTTACCGTAGCCAACCATGCCGACATCGCCATAGCCGTAAACCTGTGCGGCGCGACGGGCGCGCTTCTCAGCCTGCATCTGGGCTGCACGGCTTGGACGGGCGACATAACGAATGACCCGTTGTGGCTGGTAATAACCATAACCACCCGTGGCATAACCACCTCCTCCATAAGTGTAACCCCCGCCGACATACCCACTACCCTGCACCACAACAGACCCGCTGCGACGGACTTGACCATAGCCAAGAGAGTATTTCAGTTCGTTGCATTGACGGAAGGACGCAACATAAACTGACCGGTTACCGATGCGGCACGCAATGCTGGTGCTGCCGTATTCGTGCGAATTGCCGCCACCAACGCTGATGTTCGATCCACCACCGCCGTTGCGACCATCTCTGCCGTCGCGGCCATCGCGGCCATCACGACCATCGCGGCCATTCGTGCCGTCGCGGCCATCTCTGCCGCCGCCGTTCTTGTCGCCGCCGCCGTTGTTACCGCCGCCGCCGTTTTTGTCACTGCCGCCATCGTTGCCGCCGCCAGTATTGTCGACTTGACTGCCGCCTCCAGAGTCACCTTCGGTGTCACCTGGTCCTTTGTCGGCGCCAGCATACGCCATTGGCACCATCATCATGCTCAAGGCCAGTACTGCGGGCATCAATTTGAACTTCTTCAATTCCATCGGTATTTCCCCTTTTTAACGAACCCTGAACGGACTGTTCCATTTTGAAACAATTTCGACCGCTACCGGGTACTTGGAAGGGGAGTTGCACAAGGCCTGCCAGTTCGGTTAAAGGGACGCCAACACTTGCGAAGCCACTTCCAATTCGTAAGGGTTTTGCTGTATTCCCTCGGGAATCAACGCCGATTTAGCTCAGTTGGTAGAGCACCTGATTTGTAATCAGGGGGTCACAGGTTCGAGTCCTGTAATCGGCACCATTTCCCGTTTTTGAACAGGGTTTTGTGCTTGAAATCGTCAAACAGAAAATTGGCTTGGTGCTGTCTTGGT
>JANMEM010000351.1:0-1508 GCA_031376985.1 Hyphomicrobiales bacterium | reverse complement strand
CAATGATCGGCTGACCGTTGGCTGGATGCAGCACGTTGTTGGTGGACATCATCAACACGCGGGCTTCCAGCTGCGCTTCCAGCGACAGTGGAACGTGCACAGCCATCTGATCGCCGTCGAAGTCGGCGTTGAAAGCCGTGCAGACGAGCGGATGCAATTGGATGGCCTTGCCTTCAATCAACACAGGTTCAAACGCCTGGATGCCCAAGCGGTGAAGTGTTGGTGCACGATTCAGCATGATCGGATGTTCGCGGATGACTTCGTCGAGGATGTCCCAAACTTCCGGCTTTTCTTTTTCAACCAGCTTCTTGGCCTGTTTCACCGTGGTCGAAAGACCCTTGGCTTCGAGGCGCGAATAGATGAAGGGCTTGAACAGTTCGAGTGCCATTTTCTTTGGCAGACCGCACTGGTGCAGCTTCATTTCCGGACCCACCACGATGACGGAGCGGCCCGAATAGTCCACGCGCTTGCCGAGCAGGTTCTGGCGGAACCGGCCCTGCTTGCCCTTGAGCATGTCAGAAAGTGACTTCAACGGACGCTTGTTGGCACCGGTGATGACCCGGCCGCGACGACCATTGTCAAACAGCGCATCAACAGATTCCTGCAACATGCGCTTTTCGTTTCGCACGATGATGTCTGGAGCCTTCAACTCAATCAGGCGCTTCAAACGGTTGTTGCGGTTGATGACGCGGCGATAAAGATCGTTCAAGTCAGACGTGGCGAAACGACCACCATCCAGCGGCACAAGTGGACGCAATTCTGGCGGGATCACCGGAACGACGGTCAGGATCATCCATTCCGGGCGGTTGCCGGATTCAAGGAAATTCTCAACCAGCTTCAAACGCTTGGCCAACTTCTTGGGCTTCAGGTCACCGGTGGCAACCTTCAATTCCTCACGCAGCTTTTCCTTCATCTGATCAAGGTTCAAAGCCATCAGCATGTCGCGGATGGCTTCGGCACCAATGCCAGCGGTGAAGCTGTCATCGCCATAATCTTCCTGCGCCTTCAGGTAATCATTTTCACCCATCAGCTGATAAAGCTTCAGGGGCGTCAAACCGGGTTCGAGAACGATGTAATTTTCAAAATACAGAACGCGTTCAATGTCCTTCAGCGTCATGTCCAACAGCGTGGCGATACGCGATGGAACTGACTTCAGGAACCAGATGTGGGCAACAGGTGCTGCAAGTTCGATGTGGCCCATGCGCTCACGCCGGACCTTCGACAGTGTGACTTCGACGCCGCACTTTTCGCAGATAATGCCCTTGTATTTCATGCGCTTGTACTTGCCGCACAGGCACTCATAGTCCTTCACGGGTCCGAAAATACGGGCGCAGAACAAGCCGTCACGTTCTGGCTTGAAGGTGCGGTAGTTGATGGTTTCCGGCTTCTTGATTTCGCCGAAAGACCACGACAGGATCTTCTCCGGACTCGCAATCGAAATGCGGATCTGGTCGAAAACCTGGGCCGGCACTGCCGGATTGAAGACGTTCATGACCTCTTGGTTCATG
>JANMEM010000338.1:0-8982 GCA_031376985.1 Hyphomicrobiales bacterium | reverse complement strand
TCTGGCGGCTATTGGCTGGCTTGTGCTGGCGACGAAATTTATGCCGACGAGAACTCTATTATTGGTTCAATTGGTGTAATTTCCATGGGTTTTGGCTTTCCCAAGCTGATGCAGAAAATTGGTGTCGAGTCGCGAGTGCATACGGCAGGTGAAAGCAAAAGCACCAACAGCCCGTTCAAGCCGGAGAAGGCCGAAGACGTTGCCAAACTCAAAACCATCCTTGGGGAGATGCACGAAAGCTTCAAGGCCATGGTGCGTTCGCGCCGTGGTGACAAGCTGAAAGGCAAGGACAAAGACCTGTTCAACGGAGCCTATTGGACCGGAAAGTCGGCCTTGGCTCTCGGATTGATCGACGGGATTGGCCATATGGAGGCCACAATGAAGCGGAAATTCGGTGATAGAGCTGTTTTGAAGATGATACCCATCTCGTCCGGCGGAATTTTGCGACGGATTGGGCTAGCAAATACGTCTGATATGGGCGGCCATGCGCTTGATGCGCTGGAAACCCGCGCCTTGTGGCAGCGTTTTGGTCTGTGATAGGCTGAAGGAACAGAGGAGTTTAGGCTATGGCATTTTTCAGGCGCATGTTGACGGCGGGTGCTACGCTGCTTCTGGGCTATGCCGTGAAGAAACTGATGACCAAAGTTGAGGCGCAGGTTGACGCCATGCGCACACAAGCGGAAGACCAGCGTGACCCGAAAGAATTCAAGCAGTTGAAGCAGGATCCGAAAACAGGCGAATATTACGCGGAAGATTAAGGTGTTGGGGATTGAGGGCGATGACATCGCACAAGCAGACCGACCAGTGGATTGACGCCGCCTACCGCGCGACTGACCGGCCGGCGCTGGAGGCGACCTATAACACATGGGCTGCCAGCTATGACGCGGACATGCTGATCACGGGTTATCTACATTATGCTGTGCTGACGGGCCTCGTCTGTCGCCATGTTCACCGCAAGGACGCGACTACTCTGGATGCCGGTGTTGGCACGGGCGCTTTGGGCTCTCTGCTCAACCTGCTGGGGTATAATAATCTCTCCGGCATCGACATGTCAGCTGGCATGCTGGCACGGGCGCAGGAGCGGAAATGCTATTCGGATTTGCGGCAAATGGTGCTGGGCGAAAAGCTGGACTTTGTGGACCAGAGTTTCGACGCCATCATTTCAACCGGAACCTTCACCGAGGGCCACGCTCCCGCTTCGGCTTTTGACGAGTTGGTGCGGCTGCTGGAACCTGATGGCGTGATGATGTTCACAATCGCCGGCATGGTGTGGGAAGAACAAGGTTTCAAAGACAAACTGGAACAAATGGTGTCGGCCAAGGTGCTGAAACTGGTCGAAATCACCCCGCCCTATCAACCCATGCCGTGTTCACCGGCCGAATCCCATGTGACAACGCGGGCGCATGTGTACCGGAAGGTAGCTTGACCCTTAAGCCTCTCGGTTTTAGACCGCGCCCACCATGGCCTTATCTCCGACGACTTCATTTCAAGACCTGATCCTGACGCTGCATAACTACTGGGCGGACAAGGGCTGTGTCATCTTGCAGCCCTATGACATGGAGGTGGGTGCGGGCACATTCCACCCCGCCACCACGCTGCGCTCTGTCGGCACGTTGCCTTGGGCTGCGGCCTACGTGCAGCCGTCGCGCCGCCCCAAGGATGGGCGCTACGGCGAGAACCCCAATCGCTTGCAGCATTATTATCAATATCAGGTCATCATCAAGCCATCACCGCCGGATTTGCAAGAGCTGTATCTTGGTTCGCTGGCGGCTATCGGCATTGACCCTACGTTGCATGATCTTCGCTTTGTCGAAGACGATTGGGAGAGCCCGACTTTGGGTGCCTGGGGGCTTGGCTGGGAGGTGTGGTGCGATGGCATGGAAGTGTCGCAGTTCACTTATTTCCAGCAAGTCGGCGGGCTTGATTGTTCACCGGTGTCAGGCGAATTGACCTATGGCCTCGAACGCCTCGCCATGTATGTGCAGAATGTCGACAACGTGTACGACCTGAATTTCAACGGTCGCGAAGAAGGCAAAGGCCGCATCACCTATGGTGATGTGTTCTTGCAAGCCGAACAGGAATATTCGCGCTTCAATTTTGAACATGCGGATACCGAGATTTTGTTGCAGCACTTCAAGGATGCAGAAAAGGAATGTGCGGCCTTGTTGAAGGCTGGCGAGAGTGAGGGTTATCACCGCCTGGCGCTTCCGGCTTATGACCAATGTATCAAGGCATCGCATGCGTTCAATCTTCTGGATGCGCGGGGCGTTATTTCGGTGACCGAGCGGCAGAAATATATTCTGGCCGTGCGCGATCTGGCGAAGGCGTGTTGCGAGGCGTGGAGCCGCACGGCGGGTGGTGGAGTTGTTGCACATGTCTGAACTCCTGCTTGAACTGTTCTCAGAAGAAATCCCGGCGCGGCTGCAAACGAAGGCAGCTGAAGATTTGAAGTCTCTTATCACCAACGGTTTGGTGGAGGCCGGGCTGTTGTATGAAGGTGCACAAGTGCATGCCACGCCCCGGCGGTTGGTGCTGTCGGTTGAGGGCCTGAATGCACGCGCGGCTGATACGCGGGAGGAACGCAAGGGTCCGAAGGTCGATGCGCCGCAGGCGGCCATTGATGGGTTTCTGCGCTCCACCGGATTGTCGCTCGAACAGTTGACCGTGCAAGAGGACAAGAAGGGTTCGTTCTATGTTGCGGTGATCAAAAAGGCCGGCCGCAACGCCACGGATGTGATTGCGCAATTGGTACCTGAGGTGATTCGTAAGTTCCCTTGGGGCAAGCCCATGCGCTGGGGTTCAGGGTCGCTTAAATGGGTGCGACCTTTGCAGAGCATTCTGTGCACGTTTGATGGTGAAGTTTTGCCGTTTGAGGTGGATGGATTTGTGTCTGGCAATACCACCAAGGGGCATCGCTTCCTTGCACCCGGCGTGATTACTGTTTCGCGGTTTGAGGATTATGCACTGGCGCTGAACAAGGCCAAGGTCATTGTCGATGCATCGGCCCGTGCCGAACACATCCGCGCCGACGCAAAGGCGCTTGCCTTCGCTCATGGTTTGGAGATGATCGAGGATGAGGGCCTGCTGCGGGAAGTGGCTGGGCTGGTGGAGTGGCCCGTGGTGTTGATGGGCGAGTTTGATGCGGCGTATTTGAGTGTTCCGCCGGAAGTCATCGTCACTACGATCAAGAACAATCAGAAATGTTTCTGCCTGCGAACTGTGGCGCATCCTTCGAGGCTCGCTTCGCTCGCACCTCAGGATGAGGGGGTGCGTGGAGTTGGCGGAAGCCCTCATGCTGAGGTGCCCGCTTTATCGCGGGCCTCGAAGCACGAGGGCGCTCTCTCCAATAAATATATCATCGTCGCCAATATCATTCCGCGTGACGGTGGCACCGAAATCATTCGCGGCAACAACAAGGTGATTGCGGCACGGCTCTCTGATGCCAAGTTTTTCTGGGACCAGGACCGCAAGACCCGGCTTGAAGATATGCTGCCGAAGGTGGATGCGATTACCTTCCATGCCAAGCTCGGTTCACAAGGCGAGCGGGTCAAGCGCATTGAGGCGCTGGCGGGCGAGATCGCCAAGACCATTGGTGCCGATGTGGAGAAAGCCAAACTCGCAGCGCGATTGGCCAAGGCTGATCTGGTGTCAGGCATGGTGGGCGAATTCCCGGAACTTGAGGGCTTGATGGGGCGCTACTACGCGCTGGATCAGGGCCGTGACGCTGAGGTGGCCGACGCCATCCGCGATCACTACAAGCCGAAGGGGCCTAGCGATTCAATTCCGGTGTCAAAAGTTGGACAGGCCGTGGCGCTGGCGGAGAAGCTGGATACGCTGGTAGGCTTCTGGGCGATTGATGAAAAGCCGACGGGATCGAAGGATCCGTTTGCCTTGAGACGTGCGGCATTGGGTGTCATTCGTATTCTTCTTGAAGCTCAACTGCGCATTAAAATTAATCTCAAACTCGCGTATGGTCACGGCTTCGTTTCATATGGGCTGTTCTCTAGGTCGCTTTCAGACAGGCAGAAATTGCTCGAGCCGGTAGGCAAGATGATGCCGTCACTAAATGAAATTTTTGAATCATTCGGCAAAGGGTATGAGCGAGGGCAACAAGAGTTTTACAACAGCAAGGGCACCACAGACGTCAAAGACTTAATGGCTTTCTTCGCCGACCGCCTGAAAGTCTATCTCAAAGACCAAGGTGCGCGTCATGATCTCATCGACGCTGTGTTTGCACTCGGAGGCCAAGACGATCTCTTGATGATTGTCCGCCGTGTCGAGGCGCTCTCGAAATTCCTTGAAACCGATGATGGCAAGAACCTTCTCGCAGGCGTGAAACGCGCCACCAATATTGTGAAGGCGGAGGAGAAAAAAGACGGCAAGGCGATTTCCGGCAAGGTGGACCAGTCCATTCTCGTCAAGGGCGAGGAGAAGGATTTGCACCGGGCTGTGGAAGCGGCTTCCGCACTTGCGCACAAGGCACTGGCGGAGGAAGACTTCGAAGCGACGATGCGGGCGATTGCGAAATTGCGGGGTCCGGTGGATGCCTTCCTCGACAATGTCACCGTCAATGATCCCAACCGTGACTACCGCGAAAACAGGTTGCGCCTGCTGAACCGCATTCGTGAAGCGGTGGCTGAGGTTGCGGATTTTTCGAAGATTGAGGGGTAGCGCTTTTCTTCCTCGTCCATGCTCTTGCATGGATGGGGAAGTACCGCGAAGCGGGGATGGGGTGGCTGGGCTGGAATGACACTTGACGAGACTCGCGGAGATACCCCCTCCCTCCTTCGGGGTACTCCCCCACGCTTTGCGTGAGGGAGAAAGTTTAGTGACCTTCCTCCTCACCTATCTCAGCCTCTTCACCATCGCCTTCCTCGCAGCGACGATTTTGCCTGTGCAGTCGGAGGCCGTGCTTGCAGGGTTGTTGGCGCTTTCAGAGCAACCTTGGTGGGCGTTGCTTGCTGTTGCTACTGTCGGCAATACATTGGGTGCTGTCGTCAACTGGGCTATGGGCCTCTATATCGAGCGGTTTCAAAACCACCGCTGGTTTCCGGCGACATCTGCCCAGCTCGACAAGGCCAAATATTATTACACGCGCTATGGCCGCTGGTGCCTGTTCTTTTCCTGGTTGCCGATTGTCGGCGATGCTTTCACAGTATTGGCGGGTGTGTTGAAAGAACGACTCTGGATATTTGTTGTGATTGTGGGCGCCGGGAAACTCGCGCGCTATCTTGTTGTCGCACTTGCAATTGCGAGTTCGGCCGTGATCGGCAAATGATCGGATGCCTTCCGCGACAATGGCGTTGAATGCACGGCAATGTTTTTCAGACGCTTTCGGGGATTGCACAGAATACGGTCCAATGCCAGCAGCGGGAAACGTGACGGGAAGCTGGGCACGAAAGCGTCGAAACTGCCAAAAATGGATTCCAATCCTGTGAGCCCGGAACGCCTGCCGATGCGCCATTCATTCAAGTCTCCCATCAGCAACAGCGTGCGCTCTCCAGCATCCTGAGCGGCTTGCAAAACGGCTTCGACCTGTTTGGCGCGGGATTGTTTCAGCAAGCCAAAATGCGTGGCAATAACGCGGAGGTGCAGGGATTTTGACTCCATATCCACCACGAGCGCACCACGTGGTTCCACACCGGGCAACACCAGTTGCCGTGTGTGATGCACAGCCGCTTCACGCACCAGCACAACATTGCCATGCCATCCGTGGTTTTTCACTGCACCCGTGACTGGCACAGGCACGAGGCCCAGGCGATTATGCAGTTGGTCAAGGTCCAGCAAGCCGTCGCGTTCGCCAAAGCGCAAATCCGCTTCCTGCAACGCCACCACGTCAGCATTTATTTCAGCCAGCACGTCGATGATGCGCTGCGGGTCACGGCGGCGGTCGGTGCCCACGCATTTGTGAATGTTGTAGGAGGCGATGCGAATGGTCACAGCAGCCACTCCACGGCCAACCAACTCATGATCCAGGCCACCACACGTTGCCGTGCCGTCGATCCCGGCTCGGTTCTGTAAACGGTTCCGTCCGTATCACGCCAACTCAGGCGATTTCCGGGCTCTATAAACGGCAGGTAAGTTTGTTCCGCGATGAGGTGATCCATCTGGCGCGTAATTTTTGCCCCCAGTTTGGCACTCTCGATCATCAAGCCCATTTCGCAATTGAGGTAAAGTGATCGCGGGTCAAAATTCAGGGAGCCGATGAATACACGGCGTTCGTCAATGACAAAAATCTTTGCATGCAGGCTGGAACTTGATGCGCCAAAGCGTGGAAGCTTTTTCTTGCCGCTGCGCCGCACAGGTTTATCCTCCCGGAAGCGTCGCATTTCATGCAGTGCCACACCATGGCGCAGCAAACGCTTGCGATAACGTGCATAGCCGGCGTGAACCGGAATCACGTCATTGGATGCCAATGAATTTGTCAGTACGCGGACGGTTTTTCCTGTTCTTGCGGCACGACCGAGATATACGGAACCGATGCGCCCCGGCACAAAATAGGCTGTGGCCACGTTGATGCTGCTTTCAACACTTCCCAATTTCTTTTCGAGGCTGGAGAACAGCAATTTGCGTTTGGGTATATCGCCAAGTCCCTTGGCCGGATCGTCGACCACCAATTCGACGGGCAACCAGTCAAAATCCACTTGGCCGCCAGATGTGACCAAGGGTGTGGATGAAACATGTTGGTCATAATTTTGTGCAACTTCAGTTTCGATGAGATCTTTGACCCTTTGCTGCAAGCTGCCCAACACAGGTGCGACACGAGGCTTCACAATGGCCTCCAGCGGATAAGCTGATTTGCTGTTCCAATAATCGTCGAAGGATTTTGCGATTTGCGGAACGACTGCACCCACTGTCAACACATCCATGTCAGCAAATTCAAAGTCAGCATGGGCACTGAAATATTCATCGCCGATGTTACGCCCGCCGACAATGCTGGCAACTCCGTCAACAGTCAGGGACTTGTTGTGCATGCGGCGATTGACGCGGTGCAGATCAAAAATATATGTCGGTGCCCGCACCCTTCTCATGATGAAAGGGTTGAACAGCCGGACCGTTACGTTGGCGTGGCTGTTCAGCGCCAACAGCATGTTGTCACTTCCCGCTGTCGTATTGTCATCCAGCAAGAGACGCACACGCACGCCCCTGTCTGCGGCCGCCAGCACTTCCTGCACCAACAACAGACCCGTGAGATCGGCGTTCCACATATAATATTGCGCATCAATGCTGCTTTCCGCAAAGCGCAGCAGGCCGCGCCGTGCTGCAAAGGCTTCCGCTCCATTGTCGAGGATATGAATGCCACTGTGGTTTGGTTTGTGGTGTCCGATTTCGCCTAATTTCTTGAGCAATGCGCAATCTGGTTTTGGCGCAATGGCGGTGGTTTTCTCGCGGTTGTCTTGAGTGGGTGGCCGAAAGATGGTTCGCAGGCCCGCCAACAATACCAGCACTGCCACCGAAAGCAGCAACAGGTACATACTGAAAACCATAGGATTTAACACCAGTCGTTGCCGTTACGGCAATTGGTAAACAGCTGCGCTGTCATAAAGTTCCATGGTGATCTGCCCGTCTTTTTCATCCATGCGTTCGACTGCTGACGGCAGCTTGGCGCGGGCGGCCACGGCACCTGTTTCCATATTGATTTCATACAGAAAGTCATCGGAACAAGACCCACCATTTGCGCTCAACAACCTGCCCCTACTGAACAGCAGATTTGCGTCCGACACATTGAGCGGGCTGACCCATTTCAGGCTGCGGTCGGACTGGCTGAACTTGGCAATGAAGCCATAGCGGCGGGGCTGGGCGGTGCAGCGATTGCTGCCGTCAAAAGAAATATAAAAGTCGTCGTCGTTTACGGCGGCACCTGTCACTTCAATGGTGCTGTTCGGCTCACCCGGATCAATGTTGAGTTTGGATTTTGCAAGATCAAAGGCAAAGACGTCCTTTACAACCATGTCTGGCGAAATCATCGCTGCGACGATTGCTACGGTTCCGTCACGCACGTCAGGAGAATTCGTCAACAGATAGTCTTCACTGTTGGTGATGCGGCTCAGCATGTAATAATCGCCGTCATGCTTGTTGATGTCCTGGCCCTTGGCTGCCAAGGCGTCGGTCAGCCCTTGCACCATTGCTGCAGGCAAAAACGCACAGCGATCCAGATAGTCGAGGCGGCAACTTGTGGCTTTTTCAATTGCGAACGACCTGTCTGGATTCGTTGCAAGAAAGGCATCCAGGCTGGGCGACGTTGTAATTTGTTGCAGCGTCATGCTGCGGTTTTTGCTGCCCGGGTTTTTGGGCGGCGGCGTCAAATCAACAGTCGGCGGGCCAAGCAATGCATAAACGGTCTGGCCACTGTTGGCAGCAATGCCCAGATCGAAATATGAATCAAGCGACCATTGCGATGACCGATTTTGCTGCGGCTCAGGTTTTTTGATCGTCGGCAATACTTTGAGATCATTGAGGGCTTCAAGCGTGATCAGTTTCTTGGCAGAAGCGGGTAGCTCTGGCGCATCTGGTTCTGGCGATTCTGGAAGTTTGAGACTGTCCAGAAGTGTGGTCGTTTCTTCTTTTGCCAAAGTGTTCTTGCGGTCTTCTGCCAAAGCCACGAACACGGGACTATCACCATGGGCGGCGATGAAAGCGTCAAGCACTGCCATGCTGGTGGTGCCCTTGACGGCATTCCATTCCATTTCGATGTTGGAGGTCGATTGTGTTTGCGGCAGCGACTGCTTTTCAACAACTGGCTCTGGCGCTACGGACGCGCCTCCCAAATAGAGCTCTGTACGCAAACTGGAATTGTGCCACGGTTCTTGCGATTCCTTGGTTGTTTCATAGACTTCGGCTTTGACCCGCGTCATCAATTGCTGAATTTCGAGGCCGGGCGTTGCGATGTTCTTCAACAACGCCGTGGTGAAAGGGCTGTTGCGACCGTCTCCATCGGCGGCCACATCACCCGGTGACGTGGCAAAGCCAATCAACATTCCG
>JANMEM010000329.1:0-1895 GCA_031376985.1 Hyphomicrobiales bacterium | reverse complement strand
TGTTGCCACAAAGGCACCTGCTATGCCCAGCAAAACGGTCAGGATAAATCCCGACGGTTTGTTTTTGCCGGACATGAGGAAGCGGGCGATGATGCCCGCTGTGAAGCCGATGAGGATGGTCCAGATTGCAGTGCTCATTCCCGGTTACGCGCCGAAGAATGTGCGCGCCATGATGCCGACAATCGTGCCAAATGATCGCACAGCTTCAATCGGCACGTTTTGCCCGCTGAGGGAGCCCGTCGCATCAATTTCTGATGCGACCTTGTCAACTTTTCCATCGGTTTCAACATCGACGAAAGCGCTTTCCTTCATGATGATCTGGCCGCTGATTCCGTCAGCCGTTGCGAACAGATCCTGGTCGCCTTCGGGCAGGGCAAAGGCTGCATCATCGGTCGAACCATCAGCCGATGGCAAAGTGAGGGTAAGGTCATATTGGTGCTGGTTACCAACATTGGGTGTGGCTGTGAGGGGCATGTTGCCCTTGAGCCCCATTTCCTTGCCGTTGCACTTGGCTTTCAAATCCATGAACCAGGACTGTGTCTGGTAGGAAAAGATCATGTCGCCATTCCAGACGCAACCCTTGTCAGAGGGGAGGCCCGCTGATGGAACAGTAAAATTGACGAACTGGACGGAGTCGATGCGTTCATCGATGAGGCCGGATTCGGTCTTTTTGACTTTCCGCAAAATTGTATCACGCAACAGGCTGGCACCCGTAGATTTGACTTCCGGCTTCAACATCATCGAACCGCCGAAATTGGCATTCGTGGCAGGTACTTTGCCAACGGTGAGATAGTTGACTGACAACGTGCTGCCTTCGGTGAAACCATCGGACTTCACCACCCATCCACCCGCGTATTGCGTGCGCTGGAGCTTCTTGCCATTGGCCGGGTTGACCAATGCGCCATTTCCAGTGACAGCGCAGGACTCGGCTTGTCCGGAAATAATACCCGCTTTTGCGGCCTGACAGGTGATTGTGAGGCTTGATTCGACCTGCTTGTCTGCGAGGCCGACGGTGAATGTGTCCTTGTTTTCAGCATCCCGAAGCGATGGCATGGACGCTTTCATGGTGAAATTGACAGGGTCTCCGGCAACAGCATGGGTTGAAAGAATCAGGCTTGTGGTCAATAGGGCCGCTGAAAACTTGAACATTGTCGTCCATCTCCTTCAAATCATTGAAACCGGCGGTAACCGGCGCGCCCCCGCGCTGAGTTGGGCTATTCTGTCTGATTGCCGGTTTTTGTGCAATGCCTCACTCTGGGTAGGCAATAGCCATGATTTACAGCCATGTCGCAATTTTGCGTTGCAGATTGCGTTGCAAAATTGTCACCACGATTAATTTGGTGTGGAAATTATTCACCTCATATGATCCAGGTGCTTGTAAAGCAGAGGTTCTCCGGTATTAATTGGGGTCTAATTGTGCGCCGGGGGGCTGCGCAGTTGAACAGAAATTGGAAACAGGCATTATGTTTAAATCTCCTCTTTTGAGCAGTACAATTCTTTCGGGAATGCTGATGTTTGGGCTTTTCAGCTCCGTGGCCATGGCGGCTGATGTTGACTACAAAAGCATGGCTGCGGTGTCTGCCATCAATGGAAAAATTGAAATCGGCGGCGGTATTGCTGATTACAGCGGTGCTTCGAGTGATGAAGTGTTTTATGGCGCAGGCTCCATTTCATTGCCGCTGGGTGATATGTTTGGCTTGCAGGCCGACTTCGCCGTGAAGGATACTTTCAATGACACGGCGGTGGGTGGAAATGTTCACTTGTTTACGCGTGATCCAAATTCCTATTTGTTGGGTGTAATTGCCGGTTACGGTGACGCCGGAAAATCCGATGCTGCCTGGGCCGGGGGCGAGGCCGAGGTGTACCTTGACAACATTTCGATTGAGGCTTCCGCC
>JANMEM010000325.1:0-6128 GCA_031376985.1 Hyphomicrobiales bacterium | reverse complement strand
CTTAAAAACTGAAAAGCGGTTTAGGCTTTTTCTTGCGCTCTGGTGATCCGAAAAGTGAGTCAAGGAACTTCCGTTTTGGAGCACGCTCGGCGTTGGCCTCAGGAAGTTGCAATGTGGTGTCGCCATCAGCCAACTTCCGCCGGGAGCGCGGCGACTTTTTCTTTTTCAATTTATTTGACGTAACTGGGGCCTTCTTTTCGAACAGATTTAACATGCCGTTCAATACATCCTGTCCTGGGTCTCCGGTGGTGGCAACGGCTGTATCAACAGTGGCATCTGGCGTTTCATCGGTGGAGGCCGCCGGGGCTTCGACCGCAGGTGCGGCACTTGCCAACTTTATGTAGCTGTCATCCAACGGAAGTCCTGCAAGACCTTCCGGCTGCAGGCCTTGTTCCGCCACTTCCATAATGCTTTTCCAAAGGGGAGCCGGGATACGACCACCTGTGACTTCGTTCATGGGGGAAAAGTCATCATTGCCGACCCAGACGCCGGTGACGTTATGTGCGGTGAAGCCGATGAACCAGGCATCGCGATAGCTCTGGTTGGTGCCGGTCTTGCCGCCTTGTGGAGCAAAACCCAAGTCTGCTTTTCGTGCCGTACCTGCTTTCACCACGGCACCGAGCATTGAATTCAAGTCTGAGATGGTTTCAACACTTTCAACCTGCTGTGGTGGCACTGCGTTTTTTTCGCGGGCATAGATGACTTCGCCCGTGGGTTTGCGAATTTCGAGCACGGCATAGGGGCTTGCAAGTTTTCCGCCGCCTGCGAAAGTGGCATAACCCGTGGTGAGGTCGAGAAGCGTGAGCGATGACGTGCCGAGAACCATGGGGGCCCAGGTTTCAAGATCACCGCGGATGCCCATATCGTGGGCGGCCTTGACGATGGGCTTGATGCCGACATCAATCAGAATTTTGACGGGAATGGAATTGTAGGAATGGGCGAGGGCAGACGTGAGTGTGACGCGGCCCGCATAGCCTTTGGCGTAATTCTTGGGTGCCCAGTTGCCATAGGAGACCGGACCATCGAGGACGATCTGGTTTGGTTTCCAGCCCGCGCGCAAGGCGGCAAGATAGACGAAAGGTTTGAACGACGAACCGGATTGACGCTCGGCATCCGTGGCGCGGTTGAATTGTGATTCTTCATAGTCCTTGCCGCCGACGATTGCGCGCACAGCACCGTCTGGTGCCATGGTAACGGAAGCGGCCTGGCTATATTTTTCCTTCTCGCCTTCGAGTGTGATGGCGTCAGTCAAGATGCGTTCGCTGGCTTTTTGCAGCTTCATATCAACCGTGGTTTTGACCTCAATGACATAGTCGTTGCTGAGACCATATTTTTCGAGAACATCCAGCGTGTCCTGATAGGCCCAGTCCAAAAACCAGTTTGGCGCGTCAACATCCTTGTTTGCGACAATGACGGCAGGGGTGCGCTTGGCTTGAAGCAATTCACCCTGGGTAATGAAGCCTGCATCCAGCATACGGTAGAGCACTACGTTTGAGCGGGCGCGGGCAGCGTCAGGGTTTTTATGGGGTGCGTAAGATGTGGGGGCTTTGAAGAGGCCTGCGAGGATGGCTGATTCAGACAGGTTGATGTCACGCACGGATTTACCGAAATAGAACTGCGCCGCAGCTTCAACGCCATAGTTGCCGCCGCCGAGATAGGATCGGTCCAGATAAAGCTTCAGAATTTCCTGCTTGGAGAGGCGCGCTTCAATCCAGAGCGACAAAAACGCTTCATGCACTTTCCGGCGCAGCGTGCGCTCTGGCGAGAGGAACAAATTTTTTGCGACTTGTTGGGTGATTGACGAACCACCTTGGGCGCGGCCTGATGACTTGGCGTTGCGGGCGGCGGCGCGAACCGTACCGATAATATCAACACCGAAGTGGTCGAAGAAACGGGCGTCCTCCGTGGCCAAAACGGCCTTGATCAGGTAGGGCGGTATTTCTTCCAGCGGAATGGCGTCGTCCTGGCGGATGCCGCGCTGGCCGATAATTTCACCGTCTGCATCGGTGAAAGTTACGGCGTAGGCACGACCACGGTTCCAGACGTCACCCGTTCCAGAGAACGGCGGCAGCGCGAAGGCGACAAGGCTGAAGGCGATGACAACACCGAATGTGAAGAAGTCGTCCACGAGGTCGATCAGCCAGCGGCGTGGGCCGGAAATGCGGAAATAATTGTGGAGAAATGACGAGTAGGCCGAACCTGCGCGTTTGATGGCGTCCCATGTCTCGAACAGCGTCGAGCTCACATAGGAGTCCGTCGTCCAAATGGCTCTGAAAAGCCGATTGCGTGTGGGCAAATGTGCCACGGTCACCCCAGGAAACGCCGTCGATGCTGTCGCTGTGATGAGGGCGTCCCAATCCTCCTTCAGCAGCGGGCTGGTATTACCCAATGAACCCCGCAAAGTCGAGTTTGACTGGAAAAGATGGTGAAGCTAGGGCAACGGCGGTTGCAATCGCCGTTTACTGGTTCTAGCAGAACCATATGAAAAGCCCGTTTTGGAAAACCAAATCACTTGAAGAAATGTCCCGTGAGGAATGGGAAAGCCTGTGTGACGGCTGTGGGCGCTGCTGTTTGAACAAGCTTGAAGAAGAAGATTCGGGGCGGTTTCTCTATACGCGTGCGGCTTGCAAATTATTGGATTTGAAAACTTGTCAGTGTACGGATTATCCGAACCGCGCGAAAAAGGTACATGACTGCGTGACGCTGACGCCAAAGATTGTAGGAGACTTGGGTTGGTTGCCGAAAACCTGTGCCTATCGGTTGCTGGACGAGGGACATTCCCTGCAATGGTGGCACCCGCTGGTGTCAGGCCGACAGGAAACGGTGACGGAAGCAGGCATATCTGTTGCTGGCGAAGTCTATTCCGAGGAGGGCATCATGGTGGACGAGTTGATCAACCACCTGTGGAAAATGCCGAAGGCGAAACGGAAAGCGGTTGGGTAGTTGAGTTTCTTCCCCCAACGGGGGAAGGTGGCGCGCAGCGCCGGATGAGGGCTTGCGCAGCAAAAATGCGGGTTCCGTCCCTTGCAATTGATTCTCTGATGGAGTCCCGGAATGTGGGGTTCTTGGCTTCGCCAAGCCCGCATCCGCCCTTCGGGCACCTTCCCCCGACGGGGGAAGGACATAATGATGAAGACTTGTACAAACGGTCTACTGGCGTAAATCTTCATCATGAAATTTACACCTGGAAAAACGTTGAAGCGTGCGCGAGCGTTGCGCGAAAATGAAACAGAGGCGGAAAGACGGCTTTGGGCCAGGCTGCGCAACCGCAACCTGAACGGCTTCAAATTTACAAGGCAAACTCCAATCGCTCCATATATTGCGGACTTCATGTGTTTTGAAAAAAAGCTGATTGTGGAAGTTGATGGAGTCACACATGGCGACGCTCACGAAGTGGCCTATGATGAACGTCGAACGCAGTTTTTGGAAGCGCGGGGTTACCGCGTACTAAGGGTGAACGATCACGATGTTTTCACCCAGATGGACAACGTTTTGGACTGAATTGTCCACAAACTCGAGGAGAACTGATCATTATCCTTCACTTTTCCATTTCCGCTTCCACGATATATCTCTGGTTTCCGTGGGTGATGGCGTCGAATGGGTAGCATGTTGACAGCACCAGATGGTGGCCTTTCGCGTAACGGTCTATGCGGCTCGTGTTCCAGTTTGCAACGCGCATGTTTGTCACCCTGTAGTGGAAGGTGAGACCGTCGGTGCTGGTGAGGGTGATCTCGTCGTTCACTGCAACATCTTTCAGGAATACGAAATGCGTGTCGCGGTGGGCGGCGATAACGGTGGTGCCGCGTTCACCGGGTTTTGGGGTGTCTGGCAACCAAGTTGGGCCGAAAGCCAAGGCTTCGGATGTTGCGCCATTCAGCACGATGGCTTCGGCACCGATGCGGGGAATGCGAACTTCGGCCACGGGCCATGTATCCGCCCAGCGCCAAGGCTTTACGGATTCACCTGATGCGATGGATTGTGTGAAAGCCCTGTGCAGCAGGACTTGCGCCACTTCGGCTTTCAGGGTGATCCAGCAGGATTTGCCAAGCAAGGTGATGGCTCCGATGATGCAGATAATGCTGAGGAGGTTGAGGAGGGCGCGAAGCTTGCGATCCCTCATCCGGCCTTCGGCCACCTTCTCCCGGTGGAAGAAACGGGAGAAGGCAGACACCGTGAGCCTTCCCCCGCACCTCTTCGCGGGAGAAGGTGCCCGAAGGGCGGATGAGGGGGTCTCAATACTCATCGTGTTCATGCTGCCTCGCTCCGCAGTGCCACCATCCGGAAGATCAGGGCCAGCAGTATCATCAGCATGCTGAGCATTGCGAGCAGTCCTGCTGGTGTTGCTGTCTGTGGCAACTGTACTGGATTGGCGATGGCTTGTTCCGCTGTCACTGGCTTGTCGCTGGAGGCGAGTTGCAGATAGTCGGCCTGGGCGTCGCGCTGATTAGGCGTCAATGCTGGATTGTCGGTGCCGAAGACCTTGTCGAAGTTCCAGCCAGCGGGCAGGTTCAACGGCACATCAGCTCTTGTCAGCTTTTGATTGAGGGGACGTTTTGGATTTTTGTCCACGGCGATCAGGCTGGTTTGTGAGGACACGATTTGATGTGCCAGCGCCACGTCGAGGACTTGTCTGCTGGCAACATCGGAGGAGAGCGTGCCCATGGTCTGTGCCACTTCAATGTCGGTGATTTTGCGGTGCGCCCATAGCTTGGAGATGCCTTTGGCAGGTGCCGCTGCCGCAATTGGCAGTGTGACCATCCATGGCGCATCGCCGATTTTTCCGACAATGGTAATATCGCCGGAAAGGGATTTGGCTTCCGCCATCAACACCACGGGTTCACCCTGATAAAGATCTGGCAAGAGTGCGGGGGTCAGTTCGGCTTCGCCCTTTGACAGATTGGCCATGAGGTTGGTGACCACGGGATTGCCGAGTTTGTTGAAGAGTTCATCCATGCGGTGCTGAACCTGTGCTGCGTCACCGATAAAGGTGAAAGTGCCACGCCCGAGTTCAGCGGCATGGGTCATGAGGTAGGAGTTGGGGGCCGAGCCAATGCCAACCATGAAGACGCGGCTGCGACCCAATTGATGCGCCAGCAGCTCAAACATTTGCTGTTCGTTGCCAATTGCACCGTCAGTAATGAAGATGATCTGACGGATATGAGTCTTGGCAGAAGCATAGTCATCGACAAGTGCTGCCTTGAGAGGCGGGATCATTTCTGTTCCACCGTTGGCTTGCAGAGCAGACACAAAGTTTTTCGCAGCTGTGATGTTCAGTGCGTCTGCTGGAACGGCGGTGGGGAACAACTGGTCCATGGTGTTGTCAAAGCGGATGACGTTGAAGCGGTCTTCCGCTTTGAGTTTTGCGAGGCCCAGTAACAGGGCGTCTTTGGCCTGTATCATTGACGGGCCATCCATGGAGCCTGAATTGTCGATCACGAAGATCGATTCACGTGGCATGGATTTGCTGGCCGACGGCATAGATGGTGGGGTTACGGTGGCCAGCAAATAGTCCTTGCCGTTCACCGTCTCTTTGAACAAGCCAACCTTGGGAGCCGTCCCCTTGGCTGTCCATGAGAGTTCGAAATCACGATCCGCCGGAACGGTGTTCGCAGCGAGTGTGATGATGCTCGATTGATCGTCCGTAGGCTGAGTATTGATGGCGTGGAAATGGCTTTTCACGTCACCCAACGCGAAGCCCGCATTCAGGGTGATGTTTATGGATACAGGGTTGACCGGGTCATTGTCGCGTGGGTCGAGTAGGGGTGGCTCAATGCGGTCACGGTCTGGTACAGGGTCACTGACGGTTGCGCCATAGCTTGAACCATCGGTGTTGAAATCCACCGATTGCACGACAGGTGCTGGATTGTAGCGTGGTGCCACGACCAGCGGCAGGCGCAGTGAATAGGTGCCAGCTGATTGGGCGATGGTTTCCTGATATTCGATCTGCACCACCACAGTTTCATGGGGCCCGATGTTGGCCACGGAATTGGTGAAGAGGTTTGGGCGTTCCTGTTCCAAGAGCGATGCTATTTGTCCCTCGCGCTTGGCGGCTTCATAGATGATCTTGGCCTCTTTCTTTTCTTTCACCTCGCCGACGATGACGCGGTTTCCCGCAACGATTTTCAGTG
>JANMEM010000308.1:0-2184 GCA_031376985.1 Hyphomicrobiales bacterium | reverse complement strand
GTGAAGCTTTCGTTGATGCCGCCGCCGGAACGGGCAATGCAAACGCCTTCATAGGCCTGAACGCGGGTGCGCTCGCCTTCCTTGACCTTCATGTTGACGATCACCGTATCACCGGCGTCAAAATCCGGAACGGCGCGCTGGGCGGCAACAATGGCCACTTGCTCTGCGTTGAGCTGCGCAATAATGTTCATAATTCTTTTATCCTTATTGGGAGTTGGGGGCTTCTAGCGGCAAGGCTGTTGAAAAGTCAACCTTTGGGCTTGTGATTCTTGTTCCAGAGGTCGGGTCGTCGTGATATGGTAATGTCTTCGCGTTTCTGGCGTTTCCACTGGGCTATCGCCTTGTGGTTGCCATCCATGAGAATCCGGGGAATTTCAGCATCTTCCCAGATATTCGGTTTGGTATAATGCGGGTGTTCCAGAAGCCCATCTGAAAAGCTTTCCTCGGCTGCACTTTCCAGCTTGCCCATGACGCCCGGGAGCAAGCGCACCACGGCATCCAATAAAACAATCGCCGCAGGTTCGCCTCCGGAGAGAATGTAGTCACCGATGGAGACTTCGCGGAGCTGGCGTTTTTCGATCACCCGCTCATCCACACCCTCAAAACGGCCACAGAGGATGAGGCAACCGGGGCCGGAGGCAATCTCTTGCACAAGGCTTTGGGTCAAAACTTCGCCGCGGGGGCTCATCAACAATCGTGGACCCACATGCGGGGTTTCGTCGATGGCGCGTGCCAGAATATCCGGCTTCAACACCATGCCAACACCGCCACCCGCCGGATGATCATCAACGGTGCGATGTTTGTCGCTCGCGAAGCTGCGGATGTCCTGAGCGTGGAGCGACCATTTGCCTTCGATCAAGGCCCGTCCCGCAAGGGAATGGCCAAGGGTTCCCGGAAACATGTCCGGGAATAGCGTCAGAATGGTCGCGGCGAATGTCATTCCTGCTTGTTCGACAGATCAAGAAAGCCTTCCGGCAATTCGAGCGTCACCACACCATCGATCATTTTCATGAACAGCGATGGCACCAGTAGCGATTCTTTTGCACCCGTATCAATGTCGAGCAAATCACCCGCACCGAAATTTTCAATGCCGACAATCGTACCGATCTTTGCGCCGTTGTGCATGGCGTCCTGACCAATGAGATCGACGAGATAAACTTCCGAGGAGTCAGTTGCAGGCAAACGCTCACGCGGCACCAACAAGTCCTGGCCTTTGAAGGTTTCGGCCTGATTGCGGTCCTTGATGTTTTTCAGGTCCGCTATGAAGCCATCGGGAACAGCTTTCAGGCGGGCGATTTCGATTTCGCGGCCATCAGCAGTTTGCAACGCACCGTAGGTCGCAATGGCTTTGGGATCGGTTGTGAAACTGCGCAGCTTCACAGCACCCCGAATGCCATGGGCATCGGTAATGCGACCGAGGAGGATGAGGTTTTCTGTCATGTGGAAAAGGCCCCCCTCCCCCCTTCGGGGTACTCCCCCAACAAGTTGGGGGAGGTTGCTGCATCACGTCCTTCCCCAACTTGTTGGGGAAGTGCCCGAAGGGCGATGGGGGCCTTACTCAAACTTAAGCTTCAGCAGCAGGTGCTGCGGCGGCAGCTTCTGCGGCGGCGGCGGCATCAGCAGCGGCTTTGGCAGCAGCGGCGGCAACCTTGGCTGCAGCATCAGCAACGGCCTTTTCGCGCTCGGTGCGCTTCTTGCCGGGCAGGGCCTTGTTCGGGTTGTTGCGGGCTTCACGCTTGGCAATGCCAATCTTGTCGAGGAAACGCAGCACGCGGTCTGTAGGCTGTGCGCCCTTCTTCAACCAGGCAGCAGCCTTTTCGCCGTCAAGCTTCACGCGCTCGGCTGAATCCTTTGGCAGCATTGGGTTGAAGGCCCCAATGATGTCGATGAACTTGCCATCGCGAGGACTGGTCGCAGCAGCCACAACGATGTGGTAATAAGGACGCTTCTTGGAGCCTGCACGGGCAAGGCGGATTTTCACTGACATTTGGTATCTCCTTTAAAGTCGTGTGATTGCATTATTTCTTTTTGAACGGGTTGCCACCCAAGCCCGGCAAACCGCCGAGACCTGGAAGGCGTGGCATTTGGCCACCCATCAATTTCGAGAGGTCGGGCATTTTGGGTGCAGATGAACCGCCGCCCTGGCCCGCCATTAAATCTTTCAAATCAGCCGGAAGGGCGGAT
>JANMEM010000303.1:0-7006 GCA_031376985.1 Hyphomicrobiales bacterium | reverse complement strand
TGTTTTTCCGCATGGTTCTTGCGTGGTCGCGTTGAATATCGATGTGCATGACGTCCTCCTGTTTCGGATAAGACGGTTCAGGATCAGAAATCCGTCGCGTGAACACACCCCGTCCCGGCTTCGCCGTACTCCCCCGTCCCAAGGGGGCCGAGGGAGAAAGAGGTATGGGCTTCGCTATTCTTAACTGTATAATTCTTCCATGCACTGCTTCCTCATCGACTGCATTTCCACTCCCATCGGTGAAATGACCTTGGTTGCGCGGGATGGTGTATTGCTGTTTCTCGAATTTGAGGACGTCACTGATCGCGTGACGCGACAGGTGAAGTTACGTTTCGGCCAGGCGGAGCTGCAACCTGCGTCGAACCCGTTTGGTCTTTCCGACATCTTGCGTGATTATTTCGCTGGTCACATTTCCGTGATCGACATGCTGCTTACCGATGGTGGTGGCACTGCGTTTGAACAACAGGTCTGGACAGAATTACGGAAAATTCCTGTTGGCACAACCCGGACTTATGGCGAAATTGCGCGGAAGCTTGGTGACATCAATTTGTCTCGCGCCGTAGGCACTGCAAATGGCCGGAACCCCATTGCCATTGTCGTTCCGTGCCACCGCGTGATTGGTGCCGATGGTTCGATGACGGGTTATGGTGGCGGCCTTGCCCGCAAGGAATGGCTGTTGCGGCATGAAAGGGCTCTTCTGCTCTGACGGATGCTGGCCCGTTAACCTTACTTAAGCCTCGCCCCTAAACCCTACACATTCGCCAAAATCATTCTTAATGCGGCCATGCGACAACTGCGGCATGGACAAGGGATCAGCTATATCTGGCAGGCAATGTGGGGGTGACGGTTCGCCGTCGCATCCGGCTGATGCCAGATCAGCCTCGGGGAAAGATCGATGGCTTAACGCATTGGAGGCAGCCCAGCAGGGCGTATGGGATCAGAGCCTGATATCCAATGAAGAATATTATTCCCCCGTCTGGTATCGCATGCGGGGTTATGAGCCCGACGCCAGTCTCGACAATTCATTGGAGGGTTGGTTGTTGCGAGTTCATCCGGATGACCGTGATCGTGCGCGCACAACAATCGAAGAACAAAATCTCACACGTAGTGACAATAGCGTTTTTGAATATCGCGAACGCCACGCCAAGGGCCATTACATCTGGATTCAAAGCCGGGGTCGCCCGGTTGCGTGGGATGAAAATGGCAAGGCCACCCGCACACTTGGAACAGACACCGACATTACGCGGCAAAAGCAGTTGGAAATGGATGTGGCCACGGAACGTCAACGCCTGCGCGTGATGTTGGGCTCCATTGCTGATGCGGTGATCGCGACAGATACCGCAGGCCTGATTACCTACATGAATCCGAGCGCGAGCAGCTTGATTCTCCGGGTTGAGGAAGACTGCCTTGGCCAACACATCGACAAGATTTTCACGCTGTTTTCGGATGACATGACAGCGGTCTATCCTTTGCAGGAATGCAAGCCATCAGGCACCAGATGGGAAAACAAAAACCTCACTCTCCGCGTTTATCGCAGCATCAGCAAGAATGTGCGTTGCGTTGTGTCGGCGCTTGAGCAGTCGCACGGGAGGGCCGAAGGCTTTGTTGTGGTGTTGGAAGATGTCAGCCTGAGCCGCCAATTGGAACGGCGTCTGGCGTTTTTGGCCAACCACGATACACTGACGCGACTGCCAAACCGCCACGCCTTTGAAGCAGCATTTGAAAAGGCCCTCGTCGTGGCCCGCGAAAGTGATGTGGTATATTCCTTGTGCTGTATCGACCTTGACCGTTTCAAACAGATCAATGATACTTTGGGCCATGCCGCCGGGGACCATGCCTTGCAGCAGGTTGTTGTTGTCATGACACAGTGGAAGCAAGCGCATGACTATATTGCGCGGGTAGGCGGCGATGAATTCATCATTCTGATGCGTGACACATCGGCCCATGCCGCCGAACAGCGTATGGCAGCCCTTGAACATGACATCGACAACATGAATGGGGTGTTTGAAGGTCAGCCCTTCGAATTGGGATTGAGTTTTGGTATCGCCCAGATCAGGGGGGTGTCGGTCGATGCTGATCAGGTTTTGCGCTTGGCTGACAGCCGCTGCTATGCCCACAAAGGCCGCGTGCGGCAGGGAAAACGCGGACGCATTTCCGACTTTGGCTGAGAAAGCCTTTGCTTACTTCACCACCCAGTCAATGCCATAAGTTGACTTGGCGACGGCCTTGAAGTGTTGCTGCCCCGGTTCAAAAATCGCACCTGTTGTTCTTGGTGTAATGACCACATTGCTGTCCTTTGGAAACTCGCAAGCGTAGTCTCCCTCATCGCCCCAAGTCGAACATGCCATGTCATTGAATGGCGAGCCGAAGCTTTCAGGCTTCACGCCTTTGCCGTTGGATGTTTGAAATTTACCACCAATGGTAACGCGTGTTTTCAATTGTTTTTCTGCAGCGCGTAGGGCAACAGAGGCTGGAATGGCCGCCGTTTTCGCGACCGCATTCTTTGCTCTCTGCAGTGCCGCGTCCACGTCTTTGCGAATGACGCCGTCCCACCAGCGGTTCTTTTCGGCATAGACCCACACAAGAGTTTCGGACGTGGCCAGGGCATTTGCCGTATTGCGGGCGAGCAATTCCAGCCGATCTTTGTCCGACTTAAAATAATAGCCGATGAAGCGGGGCGAATTGTGCAAGTTCATGACACCATCCACATAGACGGCATGACCCAAAAGGATTTTCTGCTCATAGGTCTTGCGTAATTTCGGTTTCAGAAAGCGCTGCAAATCTGCCTTGATGGTGGTTGCTGCTTTCGCAAATCCTGCGGCATCGGTGTAATAGTAGGAAGGTTCATTGCCGTCGATGATACGCGTATCATCAGCAGCACTTGCGACCATGCCGCCAAAGAAGGCAGACCACAGGCCATAGCCGTCATTGATCAACAGTGCATTGGCATCAGTCAACGTCACAGGATCTGCCAGCAGATAACTGTGGGCAGACAGACCAAACAGGCACCACAGATCGAGCCCCGGAAACTCTTGCTGCATGGCCTCCATCATCTCCGCGCCACGTGATTGCAGCAGGTCTTGAAAGGCCGCAAAACTCAATTGATCTTTTGCCTTCTGAGAGTGATAGTTCCACGGACTCTTGCCATAGGGTTCCATGTCAAACACCAAACCCTTGAAGCCCCCTGCCTTGGCCAGCTTTGCCATCTGACGCATGTTTGACAGACTGGAGGCCCAATGCTTTTTGTTGCTCCAGTCAAATTTATCGTCAGTTGCGGCGTGTAGGAGCAGATAGGAATTGGCCAGCGCCCGCGAAGGCAGAATTTTTAGAACGGCATTGTCTCTGGCGAAACTATGGGGTTGAAATGGCACGGCAGAAAATATCTGGTCATGGCCCTCAGAGTTAGCCGCGAGACCATCGAAAACACTGTCCTTGAGCTTCGGCAAAACCACGGGAAGGGACGTGATATCCGGATTGTCCCAGCCATAGTGGATCAGTTTCGGTTGTGCCGAAGCGGGCAAACACATCATGAATATCGCCGTCAATAGAATTGCTGCTTTCATGGGTAGCCCTCGCATGTATTCACAACGTCAGTTTACCATCACTTTCAAAATGCGACAGACCAAATCCCACTTGCGGCTTGAGGATGTGTTGCTCATATAGGCGCAATGACAAAACCCTATGCCGGACCCATAACTGATCACTTCGACGGTACACGCTTTTTTGTGCCCGGACACACAGCAGACAAATCGCAGCTGGATGCGCTGAAATGGGTGCTGGGCGAAAAGCGTGCACGCTGGCCCAAACGCTTTGACAGTCCGCATACCCACAAACCGCCTGAACGAGTTTCAGGCATCCGGTCAACGCTGATTGGTCACGCCAGTTTTCTGGTGCAGATTGCGGGGCTTAATTTGTTGATTGATCCGGTGTTCAACGAACGTGCCAGCCCGGTTTCTTTTGCTGGTCCCAAACGTGTCAATGCGCCGGGCGTGGCATTTGCTGATCTGCCTCCGATTGACGCTGTCTTGCTGACACATAATCACTATGACCATCTCGACAAGAACAGCTTGTGGCAGATTGCGGAGCGCTTCAAGCCGCAGTTCGTGGGGCCGCTCGGTGTTGACTGCAACGTGTTACGCGCTGGCAAGTTGCCCGGCAATATGATTTCTCTGGATTGGGGCCAGCAAACGACTTTCGGCAATTTTTCCATTCATGCCGTTCCGACTTATCACTGGTCGGCCCGCAGCTTGGGAGACCGTCGCAAAACACTGTGGTGCTCTTTCGTCATCACCTCGCCTGTGGGCACAATCTATCACATCGGTGACACAGGTTATGGTGCCGGAGAATTTTCCAAAAAGGTTGCACAGGATTTTGGTCGCATCGATCTCGCCCATATTCCCATTGGCGCTTATGAACCGCGTTGGTTCATGAAGGATCACCATGTGAACCCTGGGGAAGCGGTACAGATCTTTCAAGACTGCAATGCCAGCAAAGCCATTGGCCATCATTGGGGCACGTTCCAACTGACCAATGAAGCGCATGACCAGCCGCCGAAAGATTTGGCTTTGGCGATGTCTGCGGCGCAGCTTCCAGAAGGACGCTTTCAGGCGTTCAGACCCGGGCAGGCCATTGAAATTGGCTGATCAGCCGCGGGCCACATTGTTGATGTAATAGGAACCCAGCAGGCGGGTGGCGCTCCGCAGATTTTCCGACGGCATGGCGTCCTGATAACCCTTCAATATTTTCGCCATCACATCGCCCAATGGCCCCGAACTGGTGAATGTCGAGAGAACAGAAAGCGAAGAACGTGTGAGAAAATAAGCCTTCGCGCCATCCTGCTGACGTAGCAATCCTTCCAGACGCAGCCAGTCTTCCGTACGCGATGTGAGTTTGCCGGCATCCACGTCATCCATTCCCGCCGTGACTTTCAGCATTGTGCCGCGGTCAAACAGCGAACTGGCGACAGGGGTCTTGCCATAAAGATTGCCGAGGATCAGCACCATCAGTTCAAAAAAGCGTTCGCGCATGGAGGTGTCTGCATGGGCTGCATCACCCGGTTCATCGGTCAATGCCGTCAAGGCGTTCTGCACAAATGTTTCAAGATCAGCAACGGCAGCGGTCATAACTATACTCCAGAGATTGGGCTTCTCTGCCAGAGCGCCCGTCTCAAAACTGTTAAGAGTCGGCAAACCGCATCAAATATCCTTAACAATTTTTTTCTTTGCGGTTTTGCGGTTGCGTAACACGTGTTCATGCGCTGCATCATACAGTGCCGAGTCCCGGAAAGAAGTATGGCCGAAGACGTGTCCCACAAGCACCAATGCTGTGCGCGTCAGCTTCGCGGCCCGCACTTTTTTTGCAATGTCGGACAAAGTTCCGTGAATGAATTTTTCATCCGGCCATGTCACACGGTAAGCCACAACCACCGGGCAATCAGCGCCGTAGTGCGGCGTGAGGGCGCGTTCAATATGGGCAAGATTGCGGATCGACAAATGAATGGCCAAGGTGGCTTTCGACGCGCCAAGCTTTTCGAGTTCTTCGCCCTCAGGCATGGCCGAGGCCTGCATTGTGGTGCGCGTCACGATCACCGATTGGGAAACTTCCGGCAATGTCAGCTCGGCTTTTAATGCAGCGGCGGCTGCCGCAAAAGCCGGTACGCCGGGCGTGACATCATAGGGGATGTTCAACGCGTCCAGCCTGCGCATTTGCTCAGCCGTTGCTCCATAAATTGAAGGGTCTCCGGAATGAACACGCGCCACGTCATGGCCCTTTGCGTGGGCGTGTTCCATTTCAGAAATGATCTGGTCGAGATGCAGCGGAGCAGTGTCTATGACTTTTGCACCCGAAGGTGCCGCCTTTACAATTTCTTCCGGCACCAGTGAACCAGCATAGAGGCAGACTTGGCATTTTTCGATCAATCTCAAACCACGGACCGTAATCAGGTCTGCGGCACCGGGGCCTGCGCCGATGAAATGTACTGTCATAGGGTATCCATTTTTTTGGCGTAGCCGCGTGGGGTATAGGCTGAAAAGCGGCCGTCGCCGCGTTTTATGGTTTTGGATTGGGATGACCCGACCAGGACAAGAGTAAGCATGTCAACGTCAGCTGCATTGAATTCGTCAAACCTCAATACACGGACGTTTTCTTCAGGCCGTCCGAGGTTCGATGCCAGCACCACGGGTGTGTCGGGGTGGCGATACGATTTCAGGATTTCGAATGCTTTCACAATCTGGTCGGTGCGTTTCAAAGAACGTGGATTGTAGAAGGCTATGACAAAGTCGCCTTGCGCTGCTGCGGAAACGCGCTGCACGATAGTATCCCATGGCGTCAACAAATCGGACAGGGATATGCAACAAAAATCGTGACCGATCAGAGCACCGACTCTTGCTGATGCGATTTGAAAGGCTGAAATACCGGGATGCACTTCAACAGCCACGCGGCAAGGTTCGCGGTCGATGAGTTCATAGACCAGTGCGGCCATGGCATAGATCGCAGCGTCGCCTGAACACACCAGAGAGACTCGCTTTCCTTGCTTGGCCAAATTGATGGCGTGGCGGCAACGGTCTTCTTCCCCGCCCAATGGAAAGTCATGCAAAATTTGGCTCTTGTGCTGATCTTTTGCCAGATCGAGATAGAGGCCATAGCCCACCCAGTCTGATGATTCTTTGAGGCACGCCGTAACATCTGGTGACCGCATCAGTGGTGTTCCAGGGCCAATGCCCACCACATGAACTATACCGCGAGTCTGTCCCCGCATGTCCAAAATGGGATGTGGCGCTTCAGCGATGGCAATGGTTGCGCGTTTGCTTTTCTGCTTTGGCACAATGAGTCGCGCATCAGGCCCTGCGGCAGCAAGTGCTGCGGCTTCGGCAACACTTGGTGTTCCCACTTCAGCACGGACCACTTCGGAAGGACGCTGAACACGGGTTGATTCAGCGTTGAGTTCTTTGGTGGTGAAAAACCGCACATTCGGCAGTGTGCCTATGCAGATTTCGTCTTCCTTCAA
>JANMEM010000287.1:0-7929 GCA_031376985.1 Hyphomicrobiales bacterium | reverse complement strand
CCAGCTTCTGTGCTTTCGCAGGTGAGTTGGCCATAGGAGAAGGTTTCGCCGTAGGGGACGATGGTTGATTGGTGGTCGCGGACGGTGTCGCCTGTGCAGATCAGTTGCGCTTTACCTGTATCCTTCATGTAGAAACGCTGGCCCCATTCAAGGTCGCAGTCGGCTGGGCGTTCGGGCAGTGTGCTGAAGGTGGTGACGTCGATGATTTCACAATCGATTGACGCATCAGCCGATGACACCAGGCAGTGAATGTTGTCAGACGGAGTGCGAAACTGCACGCGCTCGCTCTCGTCTCCTGCAAAGGCGGGAAGGCCAGCAAAGGCAAGTCCCATTGCAATCAGCACTGCCAGCTTGAATGATGTCATAATGGTCTCGTTCGAACACATGCTAGGGCAGGGGTTTGACCCCGGGAACCTGGTCATCCGCCGTAGGGTGCGGATTTTCCGGGTCGTGGGTGTGGGTGGACATGGGCGCGTTCTTGTCAACGGGAATGCCAATGCCATAGATTGTTGCATGCAGGCCCCAATAGCTGACGGCAAACACTGCGAGAAACCCCGCCAATGATAGGGGCAGCAGGACAATGTTCTGGCGAATGGCATTCATAAAATGCAAGTCTCGTGTGTGATCAACCGCGATGGCAATGATGATCATCATGATCAACGCGTGGCCAATCATGTCGACGCGGCCAAAGGGATAAACCGCGGCGGTGAAGATGACGAGCAAACCCAAAGCTGACAGCCTCCGCACCAAAGGCGTGGCCAGCAAGCCAAAGCCCAGCGTGAACTCGGCGACACCAGCCATGGGAATGAACGCATCACGCGGGATTCCGAAGGTCAGGAATGGGCGTTCCTGAACCAGCGGATAAAACCAGTCGGGATAGGCAAATTTTTCGAGGCTCGACCACATCAGGGCGATGGCCACAGCCCACCGCAGGATTTCAAACCGGTGCGACCTCCATTTTTCATTGGAGGAAGCTGCCAGCACCAGATAACCCGCAACGCCAACGCCAAGTGCGAGATAATCGAAGAGATGAAACAGTTCATAGTCCCTCAGCGCGAGCAACCACAGTCCAATGATTCCGATTGCAGACAAAGGCATGGTGCGCTTTGAAAAAATGCCAGCCGCAATCAACAGCTGCATCCATGACACCCATTCGGCAGGGGTCTTCAAATCCGGCGTGAGGTAAATGCCGCCAACAGCAAATATGGCGACGAAGAACGCCGCGATAATACAGCGGATAAAATCATCAAGACGCGTCCACAAGGGATCACTGGCGCGGTCCATCGCCGCCATCACAGACGCACCAAATCGGGATTGCTCAACGAGACGGGTCAACATCAGGAACACCATGACCAAAACTATGCCGGTCCAGAACCATGGGTCCGACAATGTGACACTGACAGGTTGCGGCGATGCTTTGACGATATAGGGCGCGAACCATTTCACATGGGCTTCGGCGGGAGATGTAAAAACAAGTCCCGCGAACGTGGCAGCGACATATTTGAATTTCATGGCCGTCTTGTCCAATCCAGTGGAAGGGTGCAGAAGCTCTTGACCGCATGTAGGTGTGTTCAACCCACAATCACAAGCGACAAATTCGCTAGTCCTGCACCGGAGCCGCGGGCGCTTCTTCGCCAACATCTTCTTCCGGCACATCACTGGTTTCGGGTTTCACCGGCACTTCCGTAGGCGGAGGCGCGGCATTTGGGTCTTTGCAACCGGTGAGCCAGACGTCAAAAATCGGATGTTCCACGGCGTTGAGGCCCGGGCTTTCAGCAAACATCCAGCCGGAGAAAATACGCTTGCGCTTGCCGTCGGACTCTTGTGAATCCACCTGCACGAAGCCTGCGGTTTTGGGTGCTTCAGTAACGGGCCGCGTATAACAGACGAAGGGTTTGACGAACAATAACCCGAACTGTTTTTCCCCGCCCACAGGAATTTCAAAACTGGTGGTTATACCGGTAATTTTGTCGAGTCCTGAGAACAGCGCGATTGGGTTTTTTACGCGCTCTGCGGAAGCTGGGCTGATCGATGTGAGGAGAAGGGCGAAAGCCGCCCAGCGACGTGTCATTGTGGCGTAGGCACTGGGGCAGGCGCTGTTGCTGGCGCTGTTTTGGCCTTGTCGAACATTGCGGAGCTGATCAACGACCATATATCAACAGCCCCTTGGGTCAGGGTCATCATGCTACCCTCAGCCAACTTGCCGTCTGAGCCGCCGGGCTCCATGGAAATGAATTTTCCGCCCAGCAGACCTTCGCTGGTAACCTTCGCAGCCGTATCGTCTGACAACGAGACCTTGGGATCAAGTGTCAGTTCGAGCCGCGCCATATAATTTTCGGCGTTGAGGCTTTGCGCTGTGACAGTGCCAATCTTGATACCTGCAAGCCGAACATCGGTGCCGACATTGATTCCCTCTGCATTGTCGAATTCAGCAATGACTTTGTAGCCGCCTGACACTGAACCGCCCAGACCTGCAGTCTTCGACGCGTAAAAGAAAAAGGCAACAGCAAGCACGATGACGGCAGCGCCGACCAGGGTTTCAAGTTTGGCAGAATCTTGCGCCATGCTTATTCAGGACGCCACGCAGTATAGGACGCGTCTTGTTTTTTTGGTTTCACACCCAAAGCAATGGAACCGGGTGGACGATAGGCCTTGGCAGAACCTGTGAAGTTTTCTTCATGTGGCAATTCCCACTCACGCGGGGCGTAGTCACCATCTTGCGGGGGCTCGTCATCGCGGTGGTGCATCCAGCCATGCCAGCCAGGTGGAATTTGTGAGGGTTCGGAATAGCCTTTGTAGATCACCCAGCGGCGCTCTGGAATCGAATCGGGAAGTGCGGACACGGCACGGTAGTATTTGTTGCCATAGTCGTCAGTACCCACATGTTCGCCCTTGCGCCATGTGTAGAACAAGGTGTTCAGGCTGGCGCCGTTCCACCATGTGAAAAATCGTTTGAGCGTTTGCATAAGCGTTCCGCATGATGGGTTCAAATTCAGCAGGGAATATGCCGGATGGGCAAGCCGAGGTAAAGCATGATTCCGAGATCTGATGTCACGGTTTGGCCAGCAGCACGCGGGCGGCCTTTTGCGGGTCTGCGGATTGCGCCAGGACACGGATGTCCGGAATGTCGTTCAGGGCTGTCATGGCGATTCGCATATCCTGGGCATTCGGTGACAAGGTGGTTGGCACGGAATAGAGGTGGAAGCGCGGTTTCGGGGCCTCAGGCGTGATGGAAATCAGATAGACTGGCTCGCTTTTGCCATCAACTGCAATGTCCACCTGCGCCTTGAAGGCCCTGAGAACCATGCGGTGTTGCGGTTGTTCCGAAGAATTCAACGTCATGGTCAGCTTGGCCGTGAGGCCTTGGTGCAGAACCGGGCGCGGCGGCAGTTTGTCGAGCGGGGCCTTGGGGTCGAGGTAGAAAAAAGTATCCTGCCAGCGCCAAACCGGCAGCGCCTTCCAGCCTTGTGTTGTCAGGGATGATTCCAGTTGGTCCAGCTTGCCAATCCATTGGGCGCTGAATACTTCTTCAGGCGCACCTGCAAGATCGACGCGGCGGTTGGCAATATTGGCCCATGCGCCTTCAGACCATTGTTGTTCCGTGAAAGACTGGATCATGGGGCGCGCTGCGTAACGGGTTTCGGCGCGGTCCTCATTGTTGCCGATGTAGATGACGCCAGTGACGATGAAGGCCATCGACGCAAAGCCGACGAGGCCCATGGGCCTGATGCGCCGTGCGGGAATAGCCTCGATTGCCATGCCGAAAAGTGACGTGAGGACGACAGCCAACAGCCCGCCAACGAGCACACCACTCAGCCATTCAGCACCGAGATAGACCCGCGAAAATGCTATTGCGACAACAACGCTGCCGCAGATGGCGGCAACCACCGCTTTGCTCCAACGGCCCATGGAATGTCCCGCAAGGGCCGCCAGAAAGCCCAGCACCAGTCCTGCCATCAAGGTGGCGGTGCTGGTAAAGCCACCGTGCATCACACCTTCGCGGGAGGACATCAGCCTGTTCAGGTTGATACTGGCAAATTCTGCAAAACCCATGATGCCCAGCATGAGAAGAGCCACACGCCAGCCGCGCCACACAAACAGCCATGCCGCCATGGCAAGGCCCATGATCCAGACCACAGGGCGTTCAGCCAGCATGGTGAGCGGAATCATGAAGGCATCAGCGGGTGCGTTGCGCAATTCGGCCATCAGGGTTGCAACTGAAAGATCAAGGTTGGAGGCTGCGCTCCGCAACATGAAACCACTGACAATATCGACCAAAATAACCAAGCTGACGATGCCGATAAAGAACAGGAAAATCAGGGCAGGGGCTCGTGGGTTGCCAGGTTGAATGGCTTTGCCAAAACGATACCACGCCCGGCTGCGACGCGACTTTGCCCAAATGGAAACATGCCTGCGCAGCGCATTTCCATAGGGCTGCAAACTCGCGGTCAAAATACGAATGAGCCAGCCAGCGACGCCGATCAGAACCAGCAACACCAGTAGAACAACAACAAGATGGCCGGAAAGGTCGCCAGCCAAGGCCAATCCTTGACCCAGCAGAACGCCTGGTCCCACATGGGCGATGGTCCAGACCAGACCAGACGTAACGTTGACAACAAGAAAATACATCTGGTTCATGCCCAGCATGCCGACGATGCCGGGTACGACAGCTTTGACACCGGGAACAAAGCGACCAACCGCTATGGATTTGCCGCCGTGGGATTTCACAAAGTCCTCGCCACGCGCCACCAGTGCAGGATACTTGCTCAAAGGCCAGAATGTCTTCAGACGATTGCCAAAAAGTCGGCCCGCCCAATATGACACCTGATCGCCGAATATTGCACCAACGGCCGTACACCAGAATACAGGCCAGAAACCAAGGTGGCCCGTGCCAACCAACATGCCTGCACCCACAAGAACGGCGGTTGAGGGAACAAAGAGGCCGATAATCAGCAGTGCTTCGCCAAAGGCC
This sequence comes from Hyphomicrobiales bacterium, assembly GCA_031376985.1. Classification (GTDB taxonomy): domain Bacteria; phylum Pseudomonadota; class Alphaproteobacteria; order Rhizobiales; family Aestuariivirgaceae; genus Aestuariivirga. The sequence goes on along the minus strand of JANMEM010000287.1, from coordinate 2,957 downwards.
ACAAGGAATATAACCGCAAGTGCCCAACCCGGATGGGCGGAGAAATAGTCGAGATAAGGTTGAATATGTTCCATGCGAGTCCAGTTTGTCCCAAGCGCCATATAAGCATGCAACATGTAAAGAAAATGTCGAAATTGCGAGGGTGACAAAAAGGATATGTTTGCTGGATCAAATTCAGCTAGCTTTCGTGGATGAGTGCAGAAACTGTTTTTATTCTTCTCGTGGCTGGCTTGCTGGGTGGCTTGGCCAATGCCATGGCAGGTGGTGCGACACTGATCACTTTTCCAGCGATGATGGCGGCAGGTTTGGCTCCTATCCCCGCCAATGCGTCAAATGCATTGGCCGTTGTCTTTGGCAACCTGATGGGCGCCTGGTCCGAGAGAAGAAAACTCCCTGCCATTGATTTATCCATGATGGTTGCTTTGCTTGCGTCTGTTGTCGGAGGCGTATTGGGTGCGCTCTTGTTGTTGAACACGTCAGAAAAAGTGTTTGTGATGGTGGTGCCAGCGCTGATTGGAGTAGCCACGATCATATTCGCGCTGTCGAAATCCATTCAGACATGGGTTGGAAAGCGCTTCGGTGCAAACAGCGCCGCTTTGAGGGCAGGCCTGGTTTTGCCTGCAGCCATCTACGGCGGCTATTTTGGCGCTGGGCTTGGTGTAATTCTCATGTCGGTTTTAAGCGCAACAAGTGCTTGGGAGTTGCGCACGGCCAATGCCGTGAAAAACATGATGGGCGTTTTGGCCAACGCTGGTGCCATCGCTATTTTCGTTGCGCGGGGCATGATAAGTTGGCCGGAAACTTTGGTGATGATGGCGGCGTGTATTGTCGGCGGCTTTTTGGGCGGACGGGCCTTGAACGTGATTTCTGCAACCACCATGCGCAAAGCGATCATTGTGATAGGTGCTGCGATGACGGTGTTTTATGCGTGGCGCTATTGGGCGTAGGCCAAAACTTGTTGTGCATCAGCATCGCCCATGAAGGCTTTGAAATCAGCATTTTTCTCCAAAGCCGGTTCCAGCAATTTGTGATAATCCGCCTTGGCGATTGCCTGGGTGCCAAATTGCAGCAGATGCGGATTGACAAACTGGGCGTCGAGCAGCGTGAAGCCACCAAATTTCAGGCGTGCAATCAAGTGGACGAGTGCAACTTTGCTGGCATCAGTGGCGCGGCTGAACATGCTTTCACCAAAGAATGCCGCACCAATGCGAATGCCGTAGAGTCCGCCAACCAGTTCACCGTCCAGCCAGCTTTCAACAGAATGTGCGCAGCCCATTTTGTGAAGTTGTGAATAGAGCGTGACGATGCGCCTGTTGATCCAGGTTTCCTTGCGGCTATCCGACCTTGCGGCACATTCAGCAATAACCTGATTGAACGCCGTATCGATGCGAATGTCATAGGTCTGCTGCTTCACGCGCTTGCGCAGGCTGCGGGGAATATGAAAACTGTCGAGCGGAATGATGCCACGCTCTTCCGGTTCCACCCAATAAAGTGCGGGGTCACTGGCACTTTCCGCCATGGGAAACACACCAGCGGCATAGGCTTGCAGCAACACTTGTGGCGTAATCGAACTCATTTAGGGGTTGGTGCGGGCGAGGTATTTTTCCAGCCAATGAATATCATAATGGCCGTCGATAATATCTGTTTCGCGCAACAGTTTCTGAAACAGCGGAATGGTGGTCTCCACACCATCGATGACAAATTCTGACATGGAACGGCGCAGGCGCATGAGACATTCCGCACGGGTTTTTCCGAACACGATGAGCTTGCCAATCAAGCTGTCGTAATAGGGCGGTATTTTGTAACCTGAATAAAGCGCACTATCGATGCGCACGCCAAGACCGCCGGGAAAATGCACAGCGTCAACGCGACCGGGCGAAGGCGCAAACGTCACGGGGTTTTCAGCATTGATGCGGCATTCGATGGCATGGCCTGAAAACTGGATATCCTTTTGCTCAAATGCGAGTTTGGCACCTGACGCCACGCGGATTTGCTCCTGCACGAGATCAAGTCCGGTAATCATTTCCGTGACCGGATGTTCGACCTGCAAACGCGTGTTCATTTCGATGAAATAGAACTCGTTGTTCTCATACAGAAATTCAATGGTGCCCACACCCTCGTAGGACATGGACTTCATGGCATTGGCAACACGCATGCCGATTTCATCACGTTGATGTGCGTTCAAGGCTGGCGACGTGGCTTCTTCCCAGATCTTCTGGTGGCGGCGTTGCAGGGAACAATCACGGTCACCCAAATGCACAGCACTGCCCTGGCCGTCACCCAAAACCTGAATTTCGATGTGGCGGGGCTTTTCAAGATATTTTTCGAGATACACTTCACCATTGCCGAAGGCAGCCTTGGCTTCGGTCTGAGCAGTGCCGATTGCGACTTCCAATTCGCTTTCGTTACGTGCGACCTTCATGCCGCGCCCACCACCGCCTGCTGTGGCCTTGATGATGACGGGATAGCCAATATCCTTGGCAATCTTGCTGGCATCCGTGAAGCTGGACACGCCACCTTCGGAGCCTGGCACAACCGGAATGCCCAGCGCTTTCGCCGTGCGCTTGGCTTCAATCTTGTCACCCATGGTACGGATATTCTCAGGCGATGGCCCGATGAACTTGATATCGTGTTCCTTCAGGATTTCGGCAAATCGCGCATTCTCGGACAGGAAACCGTAGCCCGGGTGAACGGCTTCAGCGCCTGTGATTTCGCAAGCCGCAACGATTGAAGCGACGTTCAAATAACTGTCCTTGGCGGGTGGCGGTCCAATGCATACGCTTTCGTCTGCCAGCTTCACATGCATGGCGTCTGCGTCGGCGGTGGAGTGAACGGCGACGGTTTGAATGCCAAGTTCGCGGCAGGCGCGCAGAACGCGCAGCGCAATTTCACCTCGGTTGGCAATGAGGATTTTTTCAAACATTGCTTATTCAATCACCAAAAGCACTTCGCCGAAT
>JANMEM010000271.1:0-2440 GCA_031376985.1 Hyphomicrobiales bacterium | reverse complement strand
TCGCGGACCTGCTCATAGTCTTGCGAATTGTAGTCGGGGGCGAGGAAGCGTGTGGCCGCACCATCGGCAAACCAGGCATCGGCACCTTCTTCAACAAAGGAGTCGTAAACTCGCTGGTTCACCTTGGAATCATTGAGAATTTCTCCAGTAACTTTATTAACGAAAACCGCAATCGGCACGCCCCACGCACGTTGACGCGAGATCACCCAATCCGGGCGCTGCTCGATCATGCCGCGCAAACGGTTCTGGCCAGAGGGTGGGAAGAATTCGGTTTCGGATATTGCCTTTAATGCACGATGGCGAAGTGTATCGGGCTTAACTGGTATCTCACTTGGGCTTTCATAGAATTCGTCACCGGGCCTCATATATGCTAACGATGCATCGGAAATTTGATAATCCATTGAGATGAACCACTGCGGCGTGTTGCGGAAAATGATCGGTTTTTTCGAGCGCCATGAATGCGGGTATTGATGGTTGAGACGCGAGCGCCCGACGATCATTCCAGCATCTTTCAGTGCACTGATGACCGCCTCATTGGCATCACCCTTATCACCCTTGTCGGTGATGACTGTCTTACCTTCAAAGCCGGGAGCCTCGTTTGTGAGCTTTCCGTCTGCATTAACTGTAGTCGGAATATCGGTAGTAATATTGAGGTCTCGTAATGCTTTCTGGTTCGCAGTCCAAACGTTATAGTCATCTGCTCCATGGCCGGGGGCAGTGTGCACGAATCCAGTGCCAGCGTCGTCTGTAACGTGATCTCCGTCGAGAAGCGGAACTCTAAAAGTATACCCCATTTCAACTAGTGGATGCCTACAGAAAGCTGCTGATCCAGAAAATGATGCGGGACCTACTCTGAACTTCTTTATGAATTCCTCGACTTTGACAGCCTTCATGAAACCATCAACAAGTTTGTCAGCTAATACGTAGAGGTCGCCAATTTTCGCCCAGTTTCCTTCGGGCGCCTTAACCACTTCATAGAGGCCATAGGAAATCTTCTTCGAATAAGAAATCGCTCTGTTGCCAGGGATTGTCCAAGGTGTCGTGGTCCAAATGACTACACTTGCTTTTCTGAGGTCAGCAAGTTCAGCATCAATCTGTCCGTCCCAAGCAACGTGTCCACTAGGGTTAAACGGAAACTTCACATAAATCGCATCACTCACATAGTCATGATACTCAATCTCGGCCTCGGCCAGTGCGGTCTTTTCGACCACGCTCCACATCACGGGCTTTGAGCCGCGATAGAGTTGTCCGCTGGCGGCGAACTTCAACAGCTCCTTGGCGATGATGGCTTCGGCTTTGTAGTTCATGGTGAGGTACGGATTGTCCCAATCACCCTCTACGCCCAAACGTTTGAATTCTTCGCGTTGCACGTCCACCCAATGCGCCGCGAACTGGCGGCATTCTTTGCGGAATTCATTGACGGGAACCGCGTCCTTGTTCTTGCCCTTGGCGCGGTATTGTTCTTCGATTTTCCATTCGATGGGAAGACCATGGCAGTCCCAGCCCGGCACGTAGATCGAGTCAAACCCTGCCATCTGGCGCGAGCGCACCACGAGGTCTTTCAGCACCTTGTTGAGGGCGTGGCCGATGTGGATGTTGCCGTTGGCGTAGGGCGGGCCGTCATGCAGTACAAATTTCTCGCGGCCCTTGGCCTGTTCACGCATTTGCCCGAACAGGTTCATGTCCTTCCAGCGTTTTAAAAGCGCCGGTTCTTTTTCCGGCAAACCGCCCCGCATGGGAAAGTCAGTTGCGGGCAGGAATACGGTGTCACGGTAGCGGTCATTCTTTTTCGGTGCATCAGTCATGGTGGCGGGCTTCTAACAGACCGCCTTGCGTTCGTCATCCAACTTTGCATAGTCTGTTTGATCAGGAGCGGGGAACACATGACACGATATGATATGCTGGTGATTGGCAGTGGGCCATCGGGACGCCGCGCCGCCATCCAGTCGGCGAAACTGGGGAAGTCCGTGCTTGTGGTGGACAAGGGGCGCAGGTTGGGCGGTGTTTCTGTCCACACAGGCACAATCCCCTCCAAAACACTCCGGGAGACCGTGCTGAACCTGTCGGGATGGCGGGAGCGCGGGTTTTACGGCAAGGGCTATCGCGTCAAGCAGGACATTTCCTCGAACGATCTGATTGCCCGATTGCACAAGACGCTCGACCACGAGGTTGAGGTGTTGCAGCACCAGTTCATGCGCAACTCGGTCAAGAACATTCACGCCATGGCAAGGTTCGTGACTGCGAATTCCGTGTCGCTGACCACAGAAACGGGCGAGACCAGCGAGGTTGAATTCGACAAGGCGCTGATTTCCGTCGGCACCAAGCCGCTTCGTCCTGACAACGTACCTTTTGACGGGAAGCACGTGTTTGACAGCGACGATATTCTTGACATCCAGGCCCTGCCCCGCACATTGACCGTCATCGGCGGCGGCGTCATCGG
>JANMEM010000234.1:0-11989 GCA_031376985.1 Hyphomicrobiales bacterium | reverse complement strand
ACCCAGCCAGCCAGCCAGCCAGCCAGGCAGCCAGGCAACCACTCGGCCAGCAAGCAAGCAAGCAAGTCAGCCAGCAAGCAAGCAAGTCAGCCAGCAAGCAAGCCATACAGCCACCCTGCCAGCCAGGCAGCAAGCAAGCAAGCCAACCAGCCAGCCAGCAAGCAAGCAAGTAAGCAAGCCAGCCAGCCAGCCAGCCAGACAGCCAGCCAGCGTAATGCTTAGAATATCTATTCATGCAATGGTAGAACTGATCCGAACAGATAACCAGCAAGTTAAGTAACATAGGCTTGTAAGAACTTGTAACGAGAACATGTGAAAAGAAGGAAAGAATATGTAACAAGAATGTGTTGAGTAATGTGAAATTATGACATTGCTTCCTGTACCCTATTTACGAAAGTGATACAAACCTTTTAAAGTTGATGTTTTAACAGTATTATAGCCTGGGGTACTTTCATACCCCAGCCGTACTCAGTGGGTGTAAAAATGTCAGTAGTGCCAGGGTTAAAACTAAATTGCAATACAAAATAGAACTGAATTCGGACTAGAATAATATAGCATCATATTAGAAGATAGAAAAATAACATGGAAACCTTACGATTGCTGTTATTTAAGACACTTTAATTAAAAATGTGTTTTTTTGGACATAGCTGGTTCTTGCTCTAAGTTAGTATAGCTGCATCGTAGAGAATTGTAGATTACATTTACTTAGCTGTCTCTTACTCTGAGATAGTTGTATTTAATTTCACTTATTAATCAGCTATATTCAGTTTAGCTGTTTCTGGCTCTGACACGGCTGTCATCTCATTTTCTTATTAACTAACTCTGTAGGCATAACTAATTCTTGCTCGAAGGTCATTGCTTTATAGGAATATTTGTTGTGCTTGTTATCGTCATTATTAATAAAGGATAATATTATTTTGCTTCGATACATTGTCACTTGCCCCGTTTTCTATACAGTTTTATGATCCTACTAGATGTTAAGCCACGTTCTACGGACGTTCTTTTTTTATTTAACATTTTTTATTTGTAAGATCTATATCGTGTGTGTCAATATACACTCTGTCTCAAAATGATTGAGACAAATTCAAACGTTTGGGTCTCCTACATGGATTGCCCGAATTTTGTAATATTTTGCATTCATGAACTATGAAGGTCCAAAAATGTGCCTGCCAAATTTCAAGCGATTTGCTAATCTCGAGGGCGAGATATCGCGATTTGAATGGGAGGGTAAAAAATCGAAGCTTCCATGCTGCGAATTATCTTTAATAATGCATACTGCACTGTGGTGTTGTGCACGTTGGCCGCGGTGAGCATGCCTTTGGAGCCGTGCACTTCCATGCGCTGGTCATAGCCGTAAGTGGCGCGACGGGAATTAGTGATGACGGCAATGCGACCTGATGCGGTTTGCATTTGCACAGCTGCGGTATCGACGTCGCCTGCCTCGCCGATGCCCTTGTCAACCAATGAAGAACCGAGCGCCTGCACCACGACGAATTCTTCACCCATGAGAAAGCGGGCCATATCGAAATCGTGGATCATCATATCGCGGAACAACCCGCCGGAGCCTTTGACATAGGATGGTGGTGGTGGGTTTGGATCACGGGAAATCACTGTCACGATTTCAACGTCACCGACTGCACCGCCTCTTATGCGGCGTTCGAGTTCAGCGAAGTTGGGGTCAAAGCGGCGGTTGAAGCCGATCATCAGGGTGGACTTGTTCTTCTCCACCACTTTCAATGTGGAATGAATATCAGCCACGTCCAGCGACACGGGCTTTTCGCACATGATGGCTTTGCCGTTGTTTGAGGCGGCTTGAATTTGTTCGGCGTGGAAGCCGGTGGGCGAGCCGATCAATACGGCGTCCACCTCTTTGGATTTCATGATCTCGTCTACGGAGGCGACCTTGGCACCATACTTTGCTGCGAGTTCTTCAGCAGCTTTCGGCATTGCGTCGGCTATGAACGCGAGTTTCGCCTTGGGATTTGCAGCGATGGTGGCTGCATGCACTTTGCCAATACGGCCAGCACCGATAACGCCAAATCTGATCATGAAAGTTCTCCGTTAATTCTTGGGAAGGGAATTGATAAATTTTTCAAGTTCGGTTTTGGTGATGCCCACGAGATGTTTTTGTTCCGGGTAGGCACCTGACTTTACGTCGTTCACAAATTCGCTGAAGGCAGCGATGCGTTCTTTCTGCAAGCGCTCAAATTCGAGATTGAAATTGCGATAGATTTTGGCGTGGCGCGGAATATGGCCCGTGTTCTGGCCCAGAACATCATCTGCGAAAAGATATTGGCAGTCGCCGCCCACACCCGCACCCATTGAAACCAGAAACAGTTTGGTGTGCTTTGCAATCTCTGCCGTTACTTCGCTTGGTACCACTTCAATTTCAACACCGAAAGCGCCAGTGTCTTCGTAACGCTTTACCAGATCAAACACTTGCCTCGCACTTTCGGCAGTCTTGCCCTCGGCCTTGAAGCCGCCGGTCCATGTTGCCTTGGACGGAATGAGGCCTGTATGTCCGATCACCGGAATACCTTCGTCGGCCAAGCGGGTGACGGTTTGAAGCGAAGCCGCACAATAAACGGCGTCTGCCCCATGGCTCAACATCTTATAGCCCCAGCGCAAAAAATCATCAGTGGTGCCAGGGTTGTCATAGAGCGACACGCCGGGCACTGCGAAGATGGAGGGACCAACGTCACGGAATTTTTTTTGTGAAAGAAGTTCCGGTGGGACCGAGCACATATCAATACCCGCAGACTCGGCCGCGGCCAGTTCATCCCAGGTTTCAACCCGCATCATGGCATATTGATATTTGCCCTTGTTGGCGCGGATATCGGCAACTGTGGGCTTCTTGCGGGCCATGGCTTATCCTTTGAGCAGGGCTTTGAGGGGTTGCGCCGGATCGGCCAAAACCTCAGGCGACGGCTTCATGTTTTTGGCCATCATCATCTCGGACATTTTAATGTCGCGACCAATCGAGGTGCCGGGGCCAATGCCGCTGGCACCCATCAATGTGCCATCGTCGGCCAAGTGAAACAGCACAAGGGTGTTGTCGTTGATCTTGCGGGTGACGGTGTTTGGTCCCAGGTCGGCCATCCCTGCGATTTGCAAGCCGAGATCATATTGATCTGACCAGAACCACGGAATGGCATTGTGGGTTTTGCTGCCACCCAGCATGTTTTCTGCAGCAGTTGCCGCCTGATCCTGCGCGGAACGCCATGCTTCAAGGCGCATGCGGCGGCCATTGTGTTTCTGGTTGATGTAGGAGGCGCAATCTCCTGCTGCATAAATATCAGGGTCAGACGTCTGCATATGTTCGTTGCAGGCAATGCCATTTTCGATGGCGAGGCCCGCTTCGGAAGCGAGGGTTACCTCGGGTGAAGCACCAATACCTGCGATGATGGAGTCAGCAGGTAACACGCGACCGTTACTCAGATGCACAGCGTTAGCCGTGAGGTGCGACAGGGCCGTTCCCGTCAACATGGTCACACCATGCTTCGCATGCTCATCGTGGATAATCTTTGCAATGGGTTCCGGTACCCCGCGCATGAGAATGCGGGGTTGTGCTTCAACCACGGTGACGTTGCAGCCGCGCTTGGCGGCTGATGACGCGAGTTCAAGTCCGATGAACCCGCCACCGACGATGACAATGTTTTTTCCGGGTTTGAAGCGTTTACGCAGATCGAGCGTGTCTTCGTGGTTGCGCAGCGTGATGGCGTGTGCGCCGCCGGGAAGCGTAAGTTTGCGCGGTTTGGCTCCGGTAGCGAGAAGGAGTTTCGAATACAACTGCGTTGTACCGTCGCTGAGCGAGACTAAATGTTTAGCGCGATTGATTTTTGTGGCCTGCACAGATTTCCGGACATCGACCTTCAACTCGCGGGCAATGGTTTCATCCATCAACCAGACGGGTTCGGGTTCGCCCTCTTCCAGTATGGAAGATTTTGAAAGTGGTGGACGGTCATAGGGCAGCAACGCCTCTTCACCGATGAGAACAATGTCGCCCGCATAGTCATTTGCACGGAGATTTATACAAGCGCGGGCCCCCGCCATGCCGGCCCCGATGATGACGATGGGCGCGGTCACGCGACGTCTATGAAGAGTTTGCCGCCTTCAACTTTCACAGGATAGGTTTTAAGGTTGACGCAGACGGGTGCACCCTTTGCAGCTCCGGTGCGGTAGTCAAAGCGGCCATTGTGTTTGGGGCATTCAATGATGTTGTCCATCACCAGGCCATCAGCCAGATGGATTTTCTCATGGGTGCAGAGGCCGTCAGTGGCGTAATATTTGTCGTCGGGTGAACGATAAAGTGCGTAGGTTTTTCCCGCGTGGTCGAAGCGGGACACGTCTTCGTTGTCGATGTCGTCAGAAGCACAGGCTTCAATCCAGTTTGCCATTTGTCTGTCCTTTTTATTCTGCTGCCATTTGACCGTGCAGTTCGGGGCGGTAGGGTTTTGCCGTAGGGGGAAGCTCGCGCACAAGGAAATAATCTTCGCCCTTGAACTGCCGGACCCAGGCCGGAATCATCTCCTTGTAGCAGGCCCAGATCGAGGTGCTAGGGGCAGGAAGATCGTTTTTGATCATCTCATGCAGACGCGGCAAGGCGTGATACGGCACCATGGGGAACATATGATGTTCGATGTGATAATTCATGTTCCAATAGATGAAGCGCGAAACCGGGTTGATGTAGACGGTGCGCGAATTCAAGCGGTGGTCCAGCACATTGTCGGCAAGGCCACCATGCTGCATCAATCCGGTGACGACGTGGTGCCAGGCACCGTAGAGGCGCGGTGTGCCAATCAACAGGATGGGCAGCCAGGAGCCGAGGTAAAGGGCCAGTGCAATGGTTGCGGCATAGATCACCGTCCAGATGCGGGCCACCAGAATGACTTTGTGCCATTCCATTTCGGGAATGAAGGTTTTCTCTTCAGCGGCGATCTTGCCCGTGGCGTTGATCAGCATCATTTTCATGGCACTCCAAGCGTCCAGCACGCCGACATAGGCCAGCAGGGTTTGCAGAACGGCGGGGGGACGCATGACGGCGATTTCAGGGTCGAGGCCGACAATAACGGTGTCCGTGTGGTGCCGGGTGTGGCTCCAGCGCCAGCGCGTCGGGTTCCGCATGATCATGAAGCAGGCGACGTGATAAACCGCGTCATTCATCCATGGGGTTTTGAACGCCGTGCCATGGCCACATTCATGCCACCGCGAATCCGTGGCTGAGCCATAGAGCACGCCATAAGCCAGCAGGGGCAGAGCGGCCCACCTGCTTGGCCACAGGTAAATCGCGGCGGCCGCGAAGACGACCATAAGGCCAAGCCAGATGATGGTGTCACGGATGGCCGGGCCATCGCTGCGCTTCATCAATTCCTTCAGGTCTTTGCGGGGCACGTCAGTGTGATACCATTCGGCGGACTTAAGCCCGGCATTGACCGCAGCTTCGGCCTCTCGGCCCAGCATGCCGTAGTCACGGTGAATGTCGTAAAGTGGCGATGAAACCTGGGTCATGGAATTATGCTTTCGATAGCTCGGAAATAGAACACTTGTTTCATTCAGGCAATCCGGCTATGATGGTTTCTATCATCTTGCATCATATTCAATCAGCTGGAAATTCTCCGTGCCATGGTAAAGCGTCCTACCCTGCATGATCTGGCAAAAGCTGCGGGGGTGAGCATTGCCACGGTAGACCGTGTCATCAACCGCCGTCTGCCTGTCAGTGGTGACACATCTCAGCGTGTCGTGAAAGCTGCGGAATCAATCGGATACCACGCCACAAGCCTTCTAAAGCGCCGTGCAGAAGAAATGCCAGCGCGGCGTTTTGGGTTTTTATTGCAAAAGCCGGACGCCTTCTATCGCCAGCTCGCTCAGGAGTTGGTGACCGCCACCAAGAGTAGCCGATTGGTGGAAGGAAAGCCATTTGTCGATTTCGTTGAAGATGTGGTTCCTGCCATCATTGCAGAACGATTGCTGCAAATAGCCAAGAAATCAGATGCTGTAGCGGTGGTGGCGATGGACCATCCTGTTGTGAATGAAGCAGTTGAAGCCGTCATCGCGCAGGGCAAACCTGTGTTTACCTTGCTCAGCAACATCAATAGCCCCGCAGTATCAGGTCATTTTGGTGCAGACTCACGCAAATGCGGGCGGATTGCAGGTTGGACCATAAGCCGCCTTGCAAAGCAGCCCGGCAAAATTGGTATTCTTGTGGGCAGTCACCGCTATCTCAATCAGGAACTTTCGGAAATCAGCTTTCGCACCTACATGCGGGAACATGCACCGGATTTTCAGTTGCTTGAACCCATCACCAATCTAGATGACGAGCGCATTGCCTATGAGGCCGTTAGTGATATGGTTTCAATTAATACTGACTTGGTTGGGATCTATGTATCTGGCGGTGGTCAGGAGGGACTGATCCGGGCGTTGCGCGAATTCTGCACCCCACATCAACTGGTCGCCGTATGTAATGAACTTACGCCTGCTACCCGCGCGGCCCTGCATGATGGCGTGATTGATTTAACTCTGGGCACGCCTTTTTCCTCACTCGCCAGATTGCTGGTAGACGCAATGGCGAAAGGCACTATTGGCCAAGACATGCCGCACTTGCGCCCGCTCAATTTGCCACCTGATGTGTTCATCGCGGAAAACATTTGAATTGAACGATGAAAGAAAATGATAGTTTTGCGGCAGCCATCATTCAGATGATTGACTCTGGATCGTTTTGGAATAAGTTCTCTGTATAAACTCAAAAATGAAATAAACGTTCCATTTTGGAGTCACCGTAACGCGCCACAAGAGCATGAACGGTTCATGGGAGGAGAAACAGGCAACCCTGTGCCTGAAGCTGTTCGCACGTTCCGTTGAAACAAAGCGTATCGGCCAACGACTTTGCCTCTGTGGGGGCATTTCCGGCATCATAACAGGTGCCGCCGGACACCGTTATTCAGGAGCCCAAAAATGAAAAAATTTCTGCTCGCCGCCTCAATGGCCGCACTGATGTCCACCTCGGCCTTGGCCGAAACCAAAATCGGTGTTTCGATGGCCGCATTTGATGACAACTTCCTCACCGTTCTCCGCAACGGCATTGACGCCCAGTCCAAGGACATGGGTGTTTCGGTACAGATCGAAGATGCCGGCAACGATGTTGCCAAGCAGCTTGACCAGATCAAGAACTTCGCTGCCTCAGGTGTATCAGCCATCATCGTCAACCCTGTTGACACGTCAGCGACACAAGCCATGTCAGACGCTGCTGCTGCTGCCAACATTCCTTTGGTATACGTGAACCGTCAACCGATCAACGTTGACACCATGCCAGACAACCAGGCCTTTGTTGCTTCCAACGAAGTTGACTCCGGCACCCTGGAAACCAAGGAAGTCTGCCGTCTTCTGAAAGCTGCCGGCAAGACCGAAGCCAACATCTACGTGATGATGGGTGAACTGTCGAACCAAGCTGCCGTGCAACGTACGGCTGACATTCATGACGTCATGAAGGGACCAGATTGCGGCGTGAAGCTCAACATCGTTGACGAGCAAACAGCCAACTGGTCACGCGAACAAGCGCAAACCTTGATGACCAACTGGATCTCGGCTGGCAAGCCCTTTGACGCCGTAATTGCCAACAACGACGAAATGGCCATTGGTGCCATTCAGGCGCTGAAGGCTGCCAATGTAGACATGAAAACGATGATCGTTGGTGGCGTTGATGCCACACAGGACGCACTCGCCGCCATGCAGGCCGGTGACCTCGACGCAACCGTGTTCCAGGACGCTGCTGGTCAAGGCAAGGGTGCACTTGAAGCAGCAATTGCACTTGCCGGTGGCAAGGCCGTTGAGCAAAAGGTGTACATTCCTTTCCAGCTGGTGACACCTGAAAATATCGGCAACTTCCTCAAGAAGAACTAAGCTTCTGGCTTTTTGATCACAGTGGGCGGCACTTTGGTGCCGCTCATTTTTACTGTTGATAAGCGGGAATGTGCATCCAACGTCCGTCATTCCGGCGAAGGCCGGGATCTGTTAGGCTCCATCAAAAGGATTCCGGCCTTCGCCGGAATGACGGTTTCTATTTTTTACTGGGAGGGTGATCATGGCTAAGGCTGATGTGGGTGTAGGCGGTGTTGCTTTTGACGCATCAAAACGCTCATGGCCATCAGAGCTCAATGTTCTGTTCGCGCTGTTCCTTATTGTTGCTGTTTTTGAGATTCTGGGCCGCGCGTTTCTGGGCGAAAGTTTTCTGTTGAATTCGCAGCCTGACGCCAAAACGTTTTTTAACGAAGCCCGCCTGCAAATCATCATATTGCAAGTGTCGATTGTCGGCATCATCGCCATTGGCGCAACCCAGGTGATCATTTCCAAGGGCATTGACCTCTCGGCTGGTTCCATTGTGGGCGCCACCGCAATGATTTCGATGTCGTTTGCACAGGTCGCATTGGTCAATGGCAACCCCAATCCCAAAGCGATTTTTCCAGAACTTGGCTGGCTGGATTTGCCTGTGATTATTCCCATTATCGTCGGCATTACGTGTGGTGTGATTGCTGGCTGGATCAATGGTGCAATTATCGCCTTCACCCGCATTCCACCTTTCATCGCCACGCTTGGCATGATGGTGTCGGCACGTGGTTTTTCAAAATGGTGGTCGAAGGGCAATCCGATTTCGTTCCCGACGGAGAGTTACGCCTACATCGGCAAGGGGATGAATCCGGTTTTCATTTTCATTGCACTTGCCATTCTTTTTCAACTTATTCTCACCTACACAAAATATGGCAAACATTGCTACGCCATTGGTTCCAACGAAGAAGCCTCGCGCACCGTGGGTATCAAAGTCGAAAACCACAAGATGCTGGTTTATACAATTGCAGGAGCGCTCGCCGCCCTCGCCGCAATCGTTTTGAGTTCTAAAAACCTCACTGCGCAAGCCGGCATGGGGGTGATGTATGAACTTGATGCCATTGCCATGGCAGTCATCGGCGGTGTTTCACTTTCGGGTGGGCGTGGATCCATCGTCGGCACTGTGTTGGGGGCCCTGATTTTTGGTGTGATCATCTCTGGTTTCACATTCATGCGGCTTGATGCCTATTATCAGGAAATGGTGAAGGGCGTGATCATCGTAGCTGCCGTTGTACTTGATCAATGGCGTCAACGCCGTGCATCGTCGAGGAGTTGAACATGTCCGATGTCATTCTCAAAACTGAAGACCTGACCAAACATTATGGCGGTGTGCATGCGCTTCAAGGTGCCAACTTCGAACTGCGCAAGGGCGAGCATGTGGCCATCATGGGCGACAATGGTGCGGGGAAATCCACCTTCGTCCGGCAACTCACCGGCGTCGAGCAGCCAACAAAAGGCAAGATCATTTTCCATGGCAAGGAACTGAACTTCAAAGGGCCGCTTGATGCGCGCGAGGCTGGAATTGAAACCGTGTTCCAGACCTTGGCTCTTGCCGATGATCTGGATGTGCCGTCGAACCTGTTCCTGGGACGTGAGCTTTTCAAGTTCAAGCTGGGGCCGTTTTCAATTCTTGATGGCAAGGCCATGCGTGAAGCCACACAGAAGGCGTTGCTGCGCACAGCGGTAAAAATACCCTCACTGTCGAATACCATCCGCAACATGTCAGGCGGTCAGCGGCAGTGCGTGGCGATTGCGCGGACCGCCACGTTTGCTTCAAAGCTGATCATCATGGATGAGCCGACGGCTGCGCTCGGTGTTCAAGAAACCGCGCAGGTTGAGAACATTGTGAAGACGTTGAAAGCTGCTGGGGAGCCACTGATCTTGATCTCGCACAATATGCGGCAGGTGTTTGATCTGGTGGACCGCATCATCGTATTCAGGCGCGGGCGCATTGTGGCCAATCTCCGCAAGGAAGAGACAAGTGGCACCGACGTTGTGGCCTATATCACCGGGGCCAAAACAGGCGCGGAATACGCTGACGCAGCTTAAGGGTTTCAGATAGTTCTTGATTTGTTCCAATTGAGTTGCTATGTCACAGACATGGCTACTCTGATGGACATGCGTCAGTCACCGGGTTTGGACGCCGGCGTGTTGGGAACAGGGAAATTAACCTCCCTGCCCCAGTTCGAACGTGGGCGTGGGGCAAGGTCTAATCCGTCGCATCGATTTGACAGTGTTGAGCGCATGTTCCTCGATGACGGATGGGAATCGCTGGCGGATTTGCCGCCGCTGAAGACAGAGATTTTTGTTGAAACGCCAAAGTCGATCATTACCCGCAATGAATCGCCGGATATTTCCTTTGACCGTTCCATCAACCCCTATCGCGGCTGTGAGCATGGCTGCACCTATTGTTATGCCAGACCTGCCCACGCCTATATGGGCTTGTCGCCGGGGCTGGATTTTGAATCCAAACTTTTCATAAAGCCGAACGCGGCTCAACTGCTTCGGGAGGAATTAACCGCACCAAATTATGTGCCGCGCACCATTGCGCTGGGGGCGAATACGGACCCTTATCAGCCGATAGAAAAGCAATATCGCATCACGCGGCAAATCATTGAGGTGCTGGCGGAATTCAAGCATCCCTTCGGCATTGTGACCAAGAATGGAATGGTGGCGCGGGATATTGATTTGTTGAAGCCGCTCGCCGAATTGGGACTGGTGAAAGTGGCGCTGTCGATTACAACATTGGATGGGAAGCTGGCACGGGCCATGGAGCCACGGGCATCGACACCTGCGAAGAGATTGGCCGCCATTGAAGCCTTGTCTGGGGCAGGCATTCTAACCGTCGTCATGATGGGGCCGGTTATTCCGGGGCTCAACGACCATGAGATTGAGAATATCCTGAAAGCGGCCCGTGGTGCTGGTGCGCGGGAAGCTGGCTACACCATGTTGCGGCTACCCCACGAAGTGAAGGGCATTTTCAAGGACTGGTTGGAGAAGGCCTATCCGGACCGTTATGCACGGGTGATGGCGCAGGTGAAGGACGTGCGCGGCGGCAAAGAGACTTCGGCGAAATTTGGCGACCGCATGACGGGTTCTGGGCCGGTTGCGTGGATGATCGGGCGACGGTTTCAACTGGCATGTCAGAAGCTGGGGTTGAATGCGTCGCGGTTGAAGTTGAAGACGGAGTTGTTTGAACGGCCACCTGTTGTGGGACAGCAACTTGAGTTGATTTAAAGGGAAGGGCATAAGCGGGCATGATTTTCGCCTGCTGCCAAAAGCCTTTCGAGGCTCGCAAGGGCTCGCACCTCAGGGTGAGGGTATTTGAAACCCCTCATGCTGAGCTGCTTTGCACTTTGCAAAGCCTCGAAGCATGCGTCACCGGTTCTCATGCCTGACTTCTCTTTCGAATCCTCCGCCATTGCCCAAGGCCTCCTGCCCTGCGGCGTTGACGAGGCTGGGCGTGGTCCTTGGGCGGGACCAGTAGTGGCTGCGGCTGTTGTGCTCGACCCTCACAACATTCCCCAAGGTTTGAATGATTCCAAGAAGCTGACCGAAGCAAAGCGTGAATCATTGTTTTTGCCTATCATGCAGTCAGCGCGGGTCGGCATTGGCGTTGCTTCGGCAAAATTGATTGACGACATCAACATTCTGCAAGCCACTTACCATGCAATGCGGGACGCTGTTTTGGCATTGGGCGGCCACACAACCATGGCACTTGTTGATGGCAACCGTGCGCCACCACTTTCCATCCGTGTACAAACAATCATTGAAGGTGATGGCAAGTGTCTGTCGATTGCTGCTGCTTCGATTATTGCGAAAGTCACACGTGACAGGATGATGCGGGAACTTGACTTACAATTTCCTGACTACGGTTTTGCAAAGCATAAGGGTTATGGTACTGCGTTTCATATGGCCGTTTTGCAACGCATTGGCCCCTGCCCCGCGCACCGGAAAACCTTCAAGCCGATTTCGAAATTAACCATGTCAGGACAATTCGATTCACGCGGAGTCACTGAGGACTCATAACACCCCAACGTTTTGTGATTTGTAAGTTGGGGTATGCGTAATGGGCTATGTTGATCAGGCGGTGAAGCTGGATGTGCGGCCG
>JANMEM010000217.1:0-4873 GCA_031376985.1 Hyphomicrobiales bacterium | reverse complement strand
GTTCAGGTTTTCGAGTTTGGCAAAATCGAACCGTGCGGCAGATTTGCCTATGCCGTCGAGCGTGAACCATTCTACCAGTTGATCCGTGGTGAAAATCTCATCGTCACCATGGCTCCAACCCAAACGGGCGAGATAGTTGCGGAGCGCTGCGGGCAGGTAACCCATTTCGCGATAGGCCTCTACGCCAAGTGCGCCATGACGTTTAGAAAGCTTTGCACCGTCAGGACCATGGATCAATGGCACGTGGGTCATGGAAGGTACAGCCCAATCCATGGCGAGATAAATCTGCGTCTGTCGGGCAGCATTGGTGAGATGATCAACGCCACGGATGATGTGGGTGACACCCATATCGTGATCGTCAACAACGACGGAGAGATTATAGGTTGGATTGCCGTCTGAGCGCAGGATGATGAGATCATCCAAATCCTTGTTGGGAATAACAACGCGACCTTGTGCGTGATCGTTGATGACAGTCTCACCCACTTGCGGCGCTTTGAAACGGATGACGGGTTTTACGCCTGCGGGTGCTTCAGACGGATCACGGTCCCGCCATGTGCCATCATACCGGATCGGGCGCTTTTCAGCTTCTGCCTTGGCCCGCATGGCATCCAGCTCTTCAGGCGTGCAATAGCAATGATAGGCCTTGCCACGCGTGACCAGTTCCTGCGCCACGTCACGGTGGCGGTTGGCGCGCTCGAATTGTGAAACCGCATCACCGTCCCATGTCAGGCCGAGCCAGGTCAGGCCATCCAGAATTGCATGAACTGCACCAGCGGTATAGCGCTCCCGGTCCGTGTCTTCGATGCGCAGCAGCATCTTGCCGGCTTGGCCCTTGGCAAAAGCCCAATTGAACAAGGCCGTGCGGGCACCACCGATGTGAAGGTAGCCCGTGGGCGACGGAGCAAAGCGCGTAATAACAGGCGATGACATTGACGCCGATTTCCTTTTAAGTTCGAGACGGGGAAAAGCACGATGGCTGTTGTGGAGGCGGATAGCACATGGTCGGCACCCGTCAAAGGGGGGCGGGCGTTCGCGCTGTCCGCATGGGCGGACGCCTTCGACATCGAAAGCCAGCGGCTGATGGTGTGGAGCCCCTTGCTGCTGGTCGTGGGGATATGGACCTATTTTTCACTCAGCCGCGAACCGCCGGGATTTCTGGCACTTTGCCTTGCCGCTCTTTGCGTGGCTGCATTGCTGTGGTCCCGCACATCACCGCTGTTCAAAGTTCTTGCCATCGTCGTCCTCGGCTTTGCAGCGGCGCAACTGCGGACCCAATGGATTGCAACGCCATTGCTGCGGACCTACTCGCCACTACAGCAATTGACCGGACATGTGGTCGACGTGGATGTGCGCTCAAAGCTGCGATTTTCACTTCTGCTGGAAGTGACGACAGCGCCGGGCCTGCCGGATATTGAACGACCACGCCGCGTTTTGATTCAAGTCACCGGAAAACATATTCCCCCACATGTAGGAGATTCCGTGCGCCTGACGGCTAATCTCGCCCCACTGCCACGCCCGGCCCAACCCGGCGGCTTTGACTATGGCCGCCAGCATTATTTCCAATCCATCGGTGCCGTGGGGCGCAGTAAAACCGATATTGTAATCGCGGACGACCCTGTGCCGTGGCGCTTTGCCTTGCGACGGGGCTTCCATGGATTGCGCTCGGCAATTGGCGGCCGTGTGCGTGAAGCTATTCCAGGGCCACTCGGCAGTTTTGCCGATGCGGTGATTACGGGCGAACGGGCCTCGATTCCTCGCAGCATGAACGAGAGTTTGCAGGCGTCAGGACTGTTTCATATCCTGTCCATTTCCGGGCTCCATATGGCACTTGTGGCAGGTGGTGCATTCTGGATGTTGCGTGCGGCTTTGGCGTTGTCATCCACATTGGCTTTGACTTACCCGATCAAGAAGTGGGCCGCGGGTTCCGCCATTTTTGTAGGGTTGCTTTACATGCTGCTGGCCGATTCAGGTGCGGCAACGGAACGGTCTTTCATCATGATTGCGGTCGTATTTTTCGCGGTGCTGGTGGATCGGCCAGCTCTTTCACTGCACAATCTGGCACTGGCCGCTGTATTGATCTTGCTGTGGTCGCCCGAACAGGCGCTGGCTGCAAGTTTCCAGATGTCATTCATGGCGGTCATGGGCTTGGCCGCCTTTTTCAAATGGTGGCAGAAAATTTTGCCGGAACCCATGGGCCTAAACCAAGGTGGCATAATTGCCCGCTGGTCACGCCGTATGGCCATTGGCTCAGCGGCCTCATTGGCCACATCCTTGGTGGCGGGAAGCCTGTCCGGAATTCCGGCAATGCATCACTTCGGGCGCTTGGCCCCATTTGGCGTGGTGGCCAATGCACTGGCGCTGCCGATTGTCAGTTTGATTGTCATGCCCGCCGCCATGGCAAGCGTGCTGCTGATGCCGATCGGGCTTGAGGTTGTTCCTCTCAAACTGATGGGCTGGGGCTTGCGCGGTGTCATGTTGGTGTCCGATTGGGTGGCAAGCTGGCCGGGGGCAGGACTACGTTTGCCGTTGATTGACAGTGCTGTTGCGGCGGCTTTGGCACTTGCCGCGGCGTTTTTATTTCTGCCAATTACGCGGGTCCGACTGCTTTCCATACCGTTGTTGTTGCTGGCTGGCGGATTGTTTTTCACTGCAGCCGACAAGCCTGTTTTGCTTGTCGATGAACGGGCTGGAAACGTAGCACTCGTCACGGCAGATGGCCTCGTTCCGGCCCATGTCAAACAAGCCGCCGCATCTGTATCACGCTGGTTGACTCAGGCAGGCGACAATGTGGGGTTCAAAGTGGCCGTGAAAAGGCCGGGTTGGACATGTGCAACCTCATTGTGTGAGGCAAAAGCTGGAACCACAACGATTACATTCCTCTTGAAACAAGCCGTGGGCTTTCCACGTTGCCCGACAACTGATGTTCTGGTGTCGCAAGAACCACTCAGGCGACGCTGCAAAGGCACCAAAGTCACGATTGATCGTTTCGATGTCTGGCGCAACGGCGCTTACGCGGTATTCGCTGATGGTCACCTGGAACATGTGCGCGGCGAACAGGGTTCAAGACCATGGGTTTATGAACCACGCGCCCGCGCGAAAAAGTAAACCGCTACATGTGGCCGCATGGCAAGTTTGCCTTGGTGCAGTCAATTAAGTGACATGAGCGACCAACTTTCAGCCTTGCGCAACCAAATCGATGCCCTTGACGGCGAACTGATCAACCTTCTCGCCAAGCGCGAAAAACTGGTAGGCGAGGTGCTGGTCTATAAAAAAGCCCAAAAGCTGCCAGCCCGCATACAGTCCCGTATTGACGAGGTCATTAACAATGCGGGGCTGCGTGCCGAAACCATTGGCATGAACCCGGACCTGGCCCGCACAGTGTGGGCGGCCATGGTGGAATGGTTTGTGCAGCATGAGGAGGGGGAGTTGAGTGCGACGGTTCAGTCGTCCCTTACCCACATGCCTTCTTCAAATCCTGGAATTGTTGATCTGTCATGATCGACACGGGTACTTTACCCACTGGCAATGGCAAAATTTGCTTGATGCGGTCTTCGGTGCCGGGATGGGTTGAGAAGACGTTTCCGATTGTGTCGAGCGTGGAGGCTTTCTTGTCACCACTGCTTGGTTTTGCGCCATCGAATTTCATGATTTTTTCGAAGAAGTGTTTGAGTCCGATGGGATCAACCGAGGCTTTGACCATGACGTCGCGGGCAAATTCATCAGCTTCGCGTTCTGCCGAGCGCGTGTAGCGCAAAATTGCTGCAAGGCCAGCAGCGCTGGTCACGAGGTCGCCACCCGTTCCGCCTGAAACCGCACTGGCCAATACCTGCAATCCGGCAAAGCGCACGAGCTGAGCCTCCGGATGCAAATGATAGACATGACCCAATTCATGGGCCAACACGCCAGTGACTTCGGACGCTTCAGACGCTTCCTTGAGCAAGCCCCGTGTCAGCACAATGCGCCCGCCTGGAACAGCAAAAGCATTGACCAGACCCATATCGTAGATTTCAATCGAGACAGAAGGAATATCCGTGCCGCTTTCGGCCAGTGCAGCCACCATGGCGGCGATGGCTGTCCGGCTTCCCTCGGTATCGCAGCGCTTGGCGGTACTGATCGAGTCCATTTCGGCGGCCTCGAAGCAACAGGCATTGGGTTCCGAAGCGGTATCGCGCAACGTGGCGGTGATCTCGGGCGTGGCGGTGGAGACGGCAAACGGCGCGCGTTCGGCGTCGGAGAGCATCCAATCGCTGTCGGAGCAGGCCGAGCAACTGCGTGCGTCGCTGCGCCATTTCCGTCTGCCGGAGGATGGCCGCCGGGCCGCCGCCGACCGTGACGTTGTTGCCGCCTAGGACCTCTACCCATGCCCTCCCTACACGACCGCGAGGTGGTGGACGGCTTCACCGTAGAGGTGGCCGGATACTTTCCTCAAATTGAGAGTGCGCTGGCCAGTTTGTCACGCTGGCCGGCCGACGCGGGTGCGCTGGAGCAATCGCACCGCTTGTTCCACTCCATCCGCGGCGCGAGCCGGGTGGTGGGGTGCGCGGAGTTGGCGGACCTGGCCACGACCAGCGAGCGATTGCTCGAAGCGGTGACCAACGGAGAACGCGACTTTGATGCGCAGATCGCGGGGGAATGCGAGTCGTCCCTGGCGGCGATGCGGGGAGCGCTGGACCGGTTCGAGACTCTTTCGGCGCGCGCGCTGAAGCCCGAGCCCGAGATCGACCCGGAGTTGGTGGAAGGCTTTTTGCTCGAGGCCGAGGAGCACTTTGGCCGGATCGAAAAGCACCTGCGCGGGCTCGACCGCGTGACGGATCGCGCCGCGGCGCTGGGCGAGATCCGGCGTTCGGTGCATACGCTGAAGGGCTCCGCCGGG
>JANMEM010000166.1:0-4944 GCA_031376985.1 Hyphomicrobiales bacterium | reverse complement strand
CAGTGGCGCACCTGTGCCGTCGTGAATGTCGTTCACGTTCACATCCGTCAGCGTGACGTTGCCATTGTTGTGAACAGCGTAGCTGTATACGATCTGGTCACCCGCATCTACGAGGCCATTGTTGTTGACGTCTCCACCGGGAGCAAAGGACCATGACCGCACGACTTCAATGGCAGGTGCACTGTCTTGTACGTCAACATTTTCTGTGGCGGTCGCGGTAACGCCACCTGGTGGGCCTGAAGGTGCGGTTCCGCTTGCTGTGACCGTGTTGGTGACTGCAGCATAAGCAGGCAAAGCGCCCGCCATGAGCGCCAGCAAGGCAAGTGGTGCGAGTTGAAAACGCTTTGTCATTGTTGTGTATCCACATCACTTTGCGTGACGATGTAGGTCGAGGTCAGGGTGATCACGTCACCGGGTGCAAGCATCGACCAGACGCCGTCATTGGCAGCGCCGTCAGTTGAATCATTGGCCACACCGGCATCTGTGGTGAGCGCTTCATTGCCTGGTACAGGGGTTGGGCCTGAGCCCGAATGGACGTCGTTCAGCGACACATTTGTGAGGGTCTGGTTGCCGGAGTTGCGAACCGTATAGGTGTAGGTGACCAGCGTACCAGCTGGCACATTGGTGTTTGGTGTTGCCACTTTCGTGACTTCAAGCGTTGACAACGCGTTTGACACATCCACCGAAACGCTGGCGGTGTTCGACACAATGGGATTGCCATTGTAAGTGCCTGCGGCTGCGGCTGTATTGTCGATGGTTGCAAAAGCAGGATTCGTTCCCGCCACGGCCACAAACACCATGAATGCCAGAGAGGCAGCAACCTGTGGGGTTACTGCCCTGAGGGCGGTGCTGTTGGCGTGGCGGGAAAGGTTCATGTATTTGCCCGCTGCCTGTAACTTCGAAACACAGGCAGCCGTTCTCGCTGCATCAGCCTGCGTCCACTTCGGCCTGAGTGACCGTGTGTACGTAGGTGAAGGTGACAGTCGCACCCGGACGGATGGTGCTGTAGACCGCATTGTTTGCAACGGAGTCAGACGACACGGTTCCGGGAGCCAAAGGGCCATCCGATGTAAGGGTTTCGCCAGCAGGTTGCCCTGACAGTGCGACGCCTTCGTGGATGTCGTTGATGGACAGGCTGGTGATGGTCACGTTGCCGGTGTTCTGGACAACATAGGTATAGGTCACCACGTCGCCTACATCAGCTCTGGTCAACGTTCCATTGTCGGTGGTGAAAGCAAAGCTCTTTGCGATCGACAATTTCGGGTTGGCAGGGATAACGGTTTCAGCCGTCGACGGCGTCACCGCAGCGAGCGTTCCCGTTACAGGTGTGCCCGTCGCCGTTGCAGAGTTTTCAACGGCGTTGCCAGCAAGCGTAATGCCTGCTGCGCGATAAGCGTCAAGATTCGACAGCGTATAAATTGCTGTAAAAGTCTGCGAAGCGCCTGGTGCCAGGTTGGCGTTCACTGGCGAGAATGCGCCGAGTGTGCCGGTTCCGGCAATGCTGTTGAACGTTGGACCCGTGTCAAGTGGTCTGGCCGCGTTGATTGTCACGTTGCCGGTATTCTGGACCACGTAGGTATAAGTGATCCGGTCACCAGCGTTGATGACTCCATCAACACCCATTTCCACTGCAGCACCAGCGGTCTTGGCAACCGTCAGCCTTGGACCTGCAGGGGCCACTGGAACGCTGGCGGAAGATGTGGGTGGTGTCAAAGTACCGGAAGCGGGAGTACCGTTTGCGGTAGCAGTGTTGTCGATGGCTGCGAAGGCGGGCCCCGCCTGGCCGGCAAAAAGTGCCAGTGCAAGCGCGGATACCCCCAGCCCGCGTGACAACCCGACTGGGCTGCTCCGCGATTTCAGGGAAGGACTTTCAGTCATGAAGAGACTCCATAATCATGTCTTCAGATCGGTTTCGTTGAGTTGTGAACGCTCTCTGTCGTGGCAAGGGCCTCTCCCTGTGATGAGGCTGGCTTCGCCTTTGACGGCTTGTTCCACGGTTGAAAGCGGTTGGAAAACTGGTCGTCGCATGGCCGGGCCGTGTTCGGCCTTCTTCAATCCGCAAGGCACGCGCATGATTCCCGTCAACCAAAAGCTGACAGTCAAACACGCGAAAACCTGCAACCCGAACGGGGTTATGCATTTCCGATCTCCTAAAATGTACGCAAATACAGTTACTTACAGGAAGTTCGCAGGCCGAAGGTCTGGTCTTCCGCATGACGGCCAAAATACGCGGCCCCAGCGCTTCACCCCAATGAGGGACGTAACGTGATGCTTAGGTTTGCTAAGTTAATGAAATCTTAAGCGGCAGCCGAAAACGTGCCAAAAAGCGCCATAGTGTTAAGACCTTATCAGGTTAACGGGCTGTGGGCGGCCCAGCGAAATGCGCGACAAATTGACTGGCAATTTGCTATTGAAGGTTATCGATGTCGGCTTGGACAACCAGATAGCTGCTGGTGAATTGAACGGTATCACCCGGTGCCAGCACGTTCCAGCTGCCGTTTGTGGCGGCATCAGTCGAGTCTCCCAGAGGAGCCGCATCGTTGAACAGGCTTTCACTTCCGGGAACGGGATCCACGCCAAAACCGCCATGAACATCGGCGACGGTCACATTGTTGACAGTCACATTGCCGGTATTGGTAATGCGGTAGGTGTAACCAACGGTGTTGCCCGCATTGACAGGCCCTGCGGTGTTGGGGGTTTTAGTGATGGTCAGAGCAGGTGAGATGCTCACCAGGACGGCCCTTGAGCCATTGGCCGAGACGGGACTGCCGTTATAAACTGCGGCGGCAGTTGCCGTGTTGTCGATATCGCCATCGCCGCCGCCGTTGGTGTTGAAGACAGTCTGCGGAACATTATAGGCCATGGTGCAGTTTTGCGACGCACCGGACGCCAACGTGGTGATTGTTGAAGCTCCGGAGCTTGGACATGTGACCGTACCCAAAGGATCGGTGACTGAAATGGCATTTAATGTTGTGTTGCCAGTGTTGGTGACAGCAATGGTATAAGTAATGACGGTGCCTGCCGATGATACGGATGCAACGCTTGACGTTTTGGCCAGTGTCAATTGTGGTGCTGCGGGCACGTTGGTCAAAGAGCAGGTGATGATTGCTCCTGCCTTCACATTTGCTGCGGCAAGGGTAAGTGCATTGCCGGATACAGGTGCCGTGAAGCTTGCAGGATTGGTTGAGACTGCGGAATTTGAGTCCGTGCAAGTGGCCGTGGTCGTGGAAATAACCCAAGCCGCCGGGCCTGTTTCAGTAACCACAGTATTGGTATTGATCACACCGAGGATTTGCGAGGGTCCGGTGACGGCAACACCAGGGGTAACCGTCGTGACTGCAAACGTCGTTGTGCCATAGACATAAGTGCTGGGAGCCGTGAAGGTGAGGCCATTGCTGTTGGAAAAATTGAATGTGCCTGCGCCGCCTGTCGATGTCTTGGCGATTGCAAGCCTGGCAGAACGGGTGAACGTCACATCGTCTATAAAGATCACCTGCCCGCCAGGATTGGTCTCGTCTCCTGCCTGACCAGGATCATTGATAGGTCCGGAATAGTGGCGGATTGTAAAAAATGTAATTGGACCTGGGTAGGTCACGGTGATGCTGCCATTGTCCTGGTTCGCATTGCCGCTCACGGCATTCTGGTTGTTGATGGCAGAGGCCCGCCCCGTTCCGGCAACATAACTTACCCAGGCCGCGTTGGCGACGACGCCGGATGGTGGCCCGGCACTGGAGCCAAAGTCAACGATGTCATTCCAGCCACTCGCATTGTTGAACGCGGGACCACCATCGATATCGAGCACTTTGAAACTGACGTTATAAACTGGTTCCGAAAATTGAACCGTCGTCGTCTGGAACGTTGTCAGATTGTCATTTGCAGCGTCCATGGTCATGTTGATGATGCCAACGCTCGAGCCGTTGCTGCTGCCCGCTGGCTGGATGGTAACAGAACTCGTCGTCGGCGGCCCGGCTGCTGTAGCAGAACTTGAAATTGAGACGCCGTTTACCGTTGTGGTGCTGGTCGCCCCCAATATTGCTGTATTGGCTGCGGGATAGTTCCAGTTCAAAGTTTCGGCATGGGCCCCTGCGGAAAACATCACAAGACCAAGGCCGCCGCAAACAGCAAGCAGAACACCCAAACACCGACGCAACAACACCATACCAGACCCCAACGCACACCACCCACAGGACAGGTGCAAACCGACAACTTTGGCCCTGTGGTCGACAATAAATGAATGATCTCGCTTAAAATTCACTTAAAATTGCAGTCGGCTGTTGCCAGTTGCAATCGTCGGAGCCTCAGGTCTTTCCGGGTTTTGGCAGATTTTGCATGTGCCAATGGCCTGCCGCCAACATGGCTTCGAGCACCTGAATGTCCTGTTTGGAGTCCAGATTGTGGCTGCGTTCTGGCGGCATTTCATAACCCACAGTGCCTTCGGGCAGGAACTTTCCCTGCTGCAGAAACACTTGACGGGAGATGGCATAAAATGCGCCGTTCAACGCAAAGGGCTGCGGCAAGGCCTGACGCGGACCTTCGTAGTTTGTACCCAGATAAGGCAAGAGTTTTCCCTGCTCCAGCTTTTTCAGTTTTTCTGGTCGCGGCTCATCAAGCTTCACAAGGCTGGTGGCGGCAGGTGCAGCGGAGGCCAGGTAAAAATCCAGAAAGTCATTGCAGTCCGCAAGGGTGCGAAGGGGAGAAGTGACTTGCAGCAGCAGGATATGGTCTGACGTTATGTTGTGGGACGCGATGACATGGCCCACAACGGCGGCTGTTGTTGCAGTGTCGGTGGATAGTTCGCGCGGTCGCAAGATAGGACATTCAGCACCTTCAGACAGGGCGATGGCTTGCATGTCGGCGCTGTCGGTTGATACAATCACGCGTTCGACCCGCCCACAATGACGGCCCAGACGGATGGCGCGCGCCAGCAGGGAAACACCCTCATTA
>JANMEM010000156.1:0-3219 GCA_031376985.1 Hyphomicrobiales bacterium | reverse complement strand
ACCATCGTACAGAATGACCCGACGGTTACACCACTGGTCAATGTCATTGCACCCGCCATTGCCATGACCAAGACTTATACAATCGCCGACACCAACAACAATGGCATCACTGATGCTGGCGATACGATCAACTTCACGTTCAACGTCGCCAATACGGGCAACGTCCGTCTCAACAACATCGTGGTGACGGACCCCAAGCTGGCCGGTGAAGGCATCACCTTGCAGCCCAACAATGGTGTGATTGCAACCTTGGCCAAGGGTGCAACATCGTCAGTGCTGAAAGCCGCTCATGTCATCACTCAGGCCGACATCGACAACAGCGGCTATGAAAACCAGGCCTCCGTCACTGCCAGCAATGGCACGCGCATTGTCACTGACCTGTCGGATGACACCAGCCTTACAGAGAATGACAAGACAGTTGTGAAGCTTGAACGCATCGCCAAGCTGGCCCTGCTGAAGCCCGAGCCATTACTTGAGAATGGCGATATTGAAGACGTCAACGGCAACCTGTTCACCGATTCAGGCGACATTCTGACATTCAGCTTCACGGTTTACAATGTCGGCAACGTCCCCTTGTACAATGTCGATGTAACTGACTCTACCGCCACCATGTTGCCTCATGCGACAATTCCTGTGCTGCTTCCCGGCCAGTCTGACACTGTAACATTCAAGGCCACGCGTCTGGTCAATGACGTGGATGCGCTGGCGAAGAAGGTTGTGAACTCTGCCACGGTTTCCGCAAGAGACAGCAAGAATGTTCTGGTGACCGACCTGTCTGACGAGACGTCGCTCACAGGTGACGCCCCCACCATCACGCCAGTCGTCATCATCAACCCGGCACTGTCAAAAACCGCAAACCGGGCTTCAATCCGCCGTGGCGAGCGGGTGGAATATACCATCACCGCAACAGCCCTTGGCACCGGACCCTACGACATTGCGGACCTGTTGCCACCCGGCATGACCTTTATCACAGGCTCTGCAACAGTGGATGGCATTGCGGCAGTTCCTGCAGTTGACGGCAAGACACTGACCTTCACCAATATCAAGCCAAAGAAAACCCGCATCATCATCATCAAGCTCAGCATGCAGGCTGCCGCTTCCACCACCATGCAGACGGGTGAAACCATCAATCGTGCCCGGCTCTATCTCCATGCCACAGGCGATTTCCTCGCAGATGCTTCGGCGCGTGTGACCATCAAGGAAGAAGCCATTTTCGACTGCGGTGAAATCATTGGCCGCGTCTTTGATGATGCCAACAACAATGGCTATATGGATGACGGCGAAGTGGGTTTGCCCGGCGTGCGTGTGGTCACAGTCAAAGGCTTGCTGGTAACGACCGACAAGTTTGGCCGCTTCCACGTCACCTGCGCTGATATTCCAAACGCACAAATTGGATCAAACTTCCTGATGAAGCTTGATCCGCGCACGCTGCCCGCAGGCTATGTGCTGACAACTGAAAACCCGCGCGATGTGCGCCTCACACGCGGCAAGATCACCAAGCTGAACTTCGGCGCGTCAAAGCAGCGTGACGTGGCATTGGACCTGACCCGTGATGCCTTCGGCAAAGGTCTTGATCTGAAGCCAAAGTTTGCCGTGGGCATCGACAGGCTCGTTACGTTGCTGTCCCAGGGCCGTGGCGCACTCACCATCACCTACCGTTGTGGTGTTCATGCGCCGATTGCGGATGACAGGATCCAGGCCGTGGCCGAATTGCTGCAAGCCAAATGGAAACAAGAGGGCGGAAACAAGCCCCTGAAAATAACAACGCGCGTCGAATGTGGAAAATAGAATGAAAATGAACCAGTCAAAACTGTGGGGGGCGCCGCGTCAGAAGCGGAACAACGCGCCCGTCAGTTTATTGGCCCTTGCTGGTGACCACCGACAAGTTTGGCCGTTTCCACGTCACCTGTGCCGATATTCCGAACGCGCAGATCGGTTCAAATTTCCTGATGAAGCTTGATCCGCGCACCTTGCCTGCGGGCTATGCACTGACAACTGAAAACCCGCGCGACGTGCGCTTGACACGCGGCAAGATCACCAAGCTGAACTTCGGTGCCTCGAAGCAGCGCGACGTGGCCTTGGACCTGACTCGAGATGCGTTCGGCAAAGGTCTTGATTTGAAGCCAAAGTTTGCCGTCGGCATCGACAGGCTCGTGACGCTGCTGTCCCAGAGCCGTGGCGCACTCACCATCACTTACCGTTGCCGCACGCGTGCGCCGATCGCGGATGACCGGATTCAGGCTGTAGCCGAACTGCTGCAAGCCAAATGGAAACAAGAGGGCGGAAACAAGCCCCTGAAAATAACAACACGCGTCGAATGTGGAAAATAGAATGAAAATGAACCAGTCAATACTGTGGGGGGCGCCGCGTCAGAAGCGGAACAGCGCGCCCGTCAGTTTATTGGCCCTTGCTGGTGACGAAAAGGGCCCCCATCGCCCTGCGGGCACTTCCCCAACAAGTTGGGGAAGCACGCGCGGTAGCCATCTCCCCCAACTTGTTGGGGGAGTACCCCGTAGGGGGGAGGGGGGCCTTTTGGTTCCATCTTTGTTTGCCTTTCTTTTGGCAATCGGACTGGCAACGCCGGTCCATGCCAAGGCACCGCTCCCATTTGAAATCACCGTTGATGGTCAGCGCGTGGACGGATCCACATTGCCGCCAACTGTGAACGCAACCGACGCCGCCGGGAAGTTGGATATTCAGGTCAAATTCGACGGCCTGGGTGTAACGCCCACATTGAACGTTTCCACCATGCCGCCCCGCGTCAGTTACAGGGTTGGAGATACGCTGCAGTTTCTGGCCTCCACCAATTACGCCGCTTGGGTTGATCACGGCGAAATCCGGATTTACGAACGCGGCAAGCGCAAGGCTTCAGGTCTTGTGCAAGTCGTAGAATTGAAGAACGACGCCACGGTCGAATGGGTTCTGCCCCAAGGCACGCCGGAACACATGGAATATGTGCTCCGCGTCTATGATGCAGATGGCCGTTATGACGAAACACTGCCCTTGCCCATCAACGTCGCAAGTGCTGACTTCGCCACGCACGACAATGGCGAAACCGCAACCGCACCGGGCTATGCTGAAGACCGCACAGCCGTCCGCAACATCGACGTGGCAGGTGGTGCCGTCACAGTTTATGGCCGCAACGTGCCAGCCGATTACAAAGTCACAGTGGCAGGTGAACCCGTGCCAGTTGATCCCGAAGGCAGCTTTGTGGTCCAG
>JANMEM010000125.1:0-2309 GCA_031376985.1 Hyphomicrobiales bacterium | reverse complement strand
AGTTGCCTCGCTCGACTATGACGGCATGATGCGTGAGGGCAATACCCTCAGGAAGATTGCGAAGAACGTGGCCATCAAGGTTCCCTTGACGGTGGATGGCCTCAGGGCCTGCAAGTCGTTCTCGTCGGAAGACACCATGGTGAATGTGACGCTGTGCTTTTCGGCCAATCAGGCGCTGCTGGCGGCGAAAGCGGGTGCCACTTTCATCTCGCCCTTCGTGGGCCGGCTTGACGACATCAACCTTGATGGCATGGAGCTGATTTCCGAGATCCGCCAGATCTATGACAATTATGGTTTTGACACGAATATTCTGGCGGCGTCGATGCGCACGGCCAATCACATCAAGGAAGCGGCCATGATCGGGGCTGATTATGCCACTGCTCCACCTTCGGTTTTGAAGGCTTTGGTGAGCCACCCCCTGACGGACAAGGGCATTGCCAGCTTTGTGGCGGATTGGGCCAAGACGGGTCAGAAAATTTGATCACCGAGCATGCTGTTCTTGACGTGAAGCCGGGGCAAAGTGTGGCCTTTGAAGCGGCGATGCGAAAAGCTGTGCCGTTGATTTCTGCCTCAGACGGATTTCTGGGCATTGAGGTTCTGCCCTGTATGGAAAGACCGGGTCGCTATCTGCTGTTGGTGAAGTGGACCGATGTGGATGCGCATGAAATTGGCTTTCGCGAGTCGGAGCGATATGCGCAGTGGAAGGCGCTGTTGCACGGGTTTTATCATCCGTTTCCGGTGGTGCAGCATTACCGGGAGTCGATTGTGGCGTAGTCTCAACCGTCATTTGAATTGACTCTCTGCGCTCAATCCAAAATCCAGTAAGGTTCCCTCCCCCTTGTGGGGAGGGTTAGGGTGGGGGTCTCACAGACCGTTGTTATTGCAAAGAATTCTTCCTTCACGTCAATCGCCAGAGCGACCCCCACCCCGGCCCTCCCCACAAGGGGGAGGGTGAAGAGGTAGTCAATTCATTTGAAGGCCGGATGAGGGACTGCTGGGATAATTTCAGGTAAGAGGCTGGCAACTATTGGGGCATAGATTCGACGCATGTCTTTCACACCCTTCAACCTTGCTCCAGACGCTGCCCTGATTGCGAAGGCTTGGTTGCATTCGCTGGCCAAGGAAAAACGCGTCTCACCCAAGACGCTTGAGGCCTATGGCCGTGATCTTCAACAGTTCACGGCGTTTCTGACTGAGCATCTTGGTGCCCATGCCGATGTGACATCTTTGGCTGATCTTCCGCTTTCGGACTTCCGCAGTTTTATGGCGCGGCGGCGCAGTGATGGTATCGAGGTACGCTCCCTCGCACGGCAGATGTCGTCGCTCCGGTCGTTCTTCCGTTTTGCCGAGGCGCGGGGGCATTTTCACAACACGGCCTATGGCGCGGTGCGCAGTCCGAAACTGCCGCATGCCATTCCGCGGCCGCTATCAATCGAGATGGCGGAGAAGGTGACGGCGGATGAGGATATGGCGTCAGAGGTGCCGTGGATTGCGGCGCGGGACAAAGCCGTGCTGACGTTGCTCTATGCCTGCGGGCTTCGCATTTCAGAGGCCCTGGCACTGACTGAAGCGCAGTTGCGGCACAACCCGATGACAATCATCGGCAAAGGCGGCAAAGGGCGGTTAGTGCCGATGTTGCCGGAAGCAAAGAATATTCTCGAACATTATATTTCTCTTTGTCCGTTTCCCGTCGGGCGTGATCAACCCTTGTTTCGCGGGGCGAAGGGTGGTGTGCTCAGTCCGAGGATTGTGCAATTGTCGATGCAGCGTTTGCGTTCGGCCCTGAACCTGCCGGATACGGCGACACCCCATGCCATGCGGCACAGTTTTGCATCGCATCTTTTGGGCAGTGGCGCTGACCTGCGTGTGATCCAGGATCTGCTGGGTCATGCCAGCCTGTCGTCAACGCAGATTTACACAGAAGTGAACCGGGCGCATTTGCTGGAACAATATCGCAAGGCTTTCCCAAGCTGATTGTGTCAGGCCGCAAAATTGGTGATGATGGGTGATGCCTATCATTGCACCTGTTGACTCTTCCCTTGATTTTTTTAAACGTGCCGATGTTGTCGTCATTGGTGCTGGCATTATAGGCATTGCAACGGCGCTCGAATTGCAATCGCGTGGGCTTCAGGTCGTCGTGGTTGAGAAGGGCGAAGTTGCGGCAGAACAGTCTTCACGCAATTGGGGTTGGTGTCGGCAGATGGGGCGCGACCCCCGTGAAATTCCCTTGATCAAAGTGTCGATGGATTTGTGGCGTGGCATGAATGCCAGGATCGCTGCCGAGACGGGTTATCGCAACTGCGGCGTGG
>JANMEM010000097.1:0-2816 GCA_031376985.1 Hyphomicrobiales bacterium | reverse complement strand
CTTTCGAGCCAAGGCATTCCGGTCATTCACGCCAACAAACACGTGGGCCAGCACCTCAAAGACCATGTGGCAGCACCCATTGTGTGGAACACGCATCGTCCGATCGGTGATTGGGAGGTTTGTCCGTTTGAGGCAACCATGATGTTACAGCTTGATAGGGCGGAACCAGCACCGGATATTCTGTTCCATTTCGGTTTGCGGGTGCGGGAAAAATATGTCGAAGGTGACCGTTTTTCCCATGTGGGCGACGCCGTGAAAGCCTCGCCCAATGTCACGCGGGCAAAGAGCGAGGGCGAAGTACTGCTGTCTGGGCCATCAATGGACGACAAGCCCCTTATCAATCTCAATTATTTCAGCGATCCCTATGATCTGCCGAAGCTCGTGCAAGCTTTGAAGTTCACCCGTCAACTGATTGAAACTGAATCACTTTCCGGCTTTTTGCGGGAGGAACTTTATCCGGGCCCTGCGGTACAGACAGATTCAGAATGGGCTGATTATGCACGGGATGTGTGCGAAACCGTTTACCATCCCTGTGGCACGGCCCGCATTGGTGATGAGGTGGATACATCGCTGGCTGTCATTGGCGCTGACAATCTATATATTGTTGACGCATCGGTGTTCCCCTCCCTTATCACTGTCAACATCAATGCAGCCGTGATGATGGTGGCGGAAAAAGCCGCGACCTTGATACCAATCTGAAGTGAATCAGATATGGTTGAACCATGCTGGAAACCGATCTTTACCTTCCCGTCAAACGTCACCTTGAATCTCAAGGTTATACCGTCAAAGCCGAAGTGAAGGGCTGCGATGTTGTCGCTTTGCGCGGGGCTGAGTTGCCGGTGATTGTGGAACTGAAACAATCCATGTCGCTGGCCCTGCTCTACCAAGCTGTGGAACGTTTGACGGTGGCGGAGCATGTTTATGTGGCTGTGGCGCGGCCCAAACGCGGGGTGACATCGGATGCAACGAAGTTATGTCGTCGTTTGGGGTTAGGTTTGATCGTAGTCACATCGGCGGGAAGCGTTGAAGTGTTGGCCGACCCTGTGCCTTATGCGCCGCGCCCGAATTTGAAAAAGCGGGGCGTGTTGTTGAAGGAGTTCAATGCCCGAAACGGTGACCCAAATGTTGGTGGATCGACGCGAATACCTTTGATGACGGCCTATCGACAAGATGCCTTGAAGTGTCTGGAATATCTAAGAACAACCGGTCCTTCCCGGCCTCGCGATGTGAAAGCTGCCACCAGGGTTGACCGCGCTGCAACGATATTGCGCGACAATGTTTACGCGTGGTTTCATAAAGTTGATCGCGGGATCTATGACCTCGCTAAAGATCCAGCACATCCACCACGCCGTTAACGGCTTTTAGTGCGCCCTTGATTTGTGGCGTCATAGTGAAATTGCGACCGAGTTCGACGTCTACTTCACGTCCTGTTTCTGTGATGAGTGTCAACAACACCGGAGCTTTGCCTTTGCGTTCAAGGCGTTTAGCGATGGACTCAATGGGGGTCGCGTCGCGTATGAAAATTTGCACCCCCTGCACCACTGCTGCTGCAGCCTTGTCGAGGGCTTCAACGCCTTGCAGACGAAGTTTCAACTCGTCCGCTTCAATATCGGCTTCTACACTCACAATGACAGAGGTGCCGGGTTCCAGCAATTCGCGGGCGGCGTTCAGCGTATCGGAAAAACAAATGGCTTCAAATTGTCCGGTGGGATCGGAGAAGCCGATAAAAGCAAAGCGGTTTCCAGCCTTTGACCGCCGCTCCTGCCTGCTGGTGATGGTCGCGGCAAGCCGCGCTGCCTTGATGCCGCCAGCCTTGGCCTTTTGTGCAAACTCGGCATAGCTGTCGATACGCATGCGACGAAGCGATGCTGCATATTCATCGAGAGGATGGCCCGATAGGTAAAACCCCACAGCTTCAAACTCTTGCGCCAACCTTTCCATGGGCAACCAGTTGTCACGTTTGGGCAGGCTGAGTTCAGGGGCTGACACGGCCCCCCCCGAAAACATGTCGTTCTGGCCCGCCGCCTGTTCATTGCTGGCGCGATTCGACAATCCAATGATCTGGTCGATGGCTTCGAAAACCTGTGCCCGATTTGGGGCGAGCGAATCAAAGGCACCGGCCTTGATCATGCTTTCCATGGCACGGCGGTTCAGGGATTTTGCATCAACACGGCGGGCGAAATCGGCGAGAGATTTGAAGGGGCCACCCTCCTCACGCTTTTCGACCATGTGCTGCACGGCACCGGAGCCCACATTTTTCAAAGCGGCCAGCGAATAGACCACCGCTCCATCCTTGACGCCGAATTCGACCCCGGATGCGTTCACGGAAGGTGGCACGATGGGCAGCTTCAGACGTTGGACCTCTTGCTTCAACAGCATCAGTTTATCGGTGTTGCCCATATCCAAGGTCATGGATGCAGCAAGGAATTCGACGGGGTAATTGGCCTTCAGGTAAGCGGTTTGATATGAGATGTAAGCATATGGTGCAGAATGGGATTTATTGAATCCATATTCAGCGAATTTGGCGCAGGCGTCGAATACTGCATTGGCGAGTTCTTCGGTCACATTATTGGCGATTGCACCTTTGATAAACGTCTCGCGTTGGGCGTCCATTTCGGATTTGATTTTCTTACCCATGGCGCGGCGTAACAAATCAGCTTGCGCCAGAGTATAGCCTGCCATGTCGCGGGCGGTTTGTTGCACCTGTTCCTGGTAGGTGATGATGCCGAAGGTTTCGTTCAGGATGGGTTCCAGAATGGGGTGGAGATAGACCACAGCCTCCTTGCCCAACTTGCGGGCACAATAGGACGGAATAT
>JANMEM010000091.1:0-5842 GCA_031376985.1 Hyphomicrobiales bacterium | reverse complement strand
ATCAGCATTTTCCAGCGGCCCCAGCACAGCAAGCCTGCGGCCAAAACTGTTCTTCACCACAAGATCGACAGTTTCAGCATCACACACGCCGTTTTCAACCAGCGAAATGGCCTCGCGCCACAGAGCCCCCTGCATGCGGTTACCGACAAAGCCTGGCACATCTTTTTTCACATGCACCGGCACTTTGCCTATTTGCTGCATCAGCGCCATGGTCTGGGCAATTGTCTCCATCGACGTGTCTTCCGTCTGGATGACTTCAACCAGCGGCACTAGAAAGGGCGGGTTCCACCAGTGGGTGCCGAGGGCGCGATGCTTGTGTTTCAGCCCCTCCATGATCTTTGTGATGGGAATGACGGAAGTATTCGATGCCAATATCGCGTCAACGGGTGCCGCAGCTTCGATCTGTTCGAAGAGCTGTTGTTTGAGTTCGAGTTTTTCCGGTGCAGCTTCCAATACGAATGAAGCGTCAGAGACGGCGGCTTCGAGTGAGGCATTGGTCGTGACACGTTCCACAGCGGCTTCATCCCAGCCGAGGAATTTCAAGGTTTCGGCAATGCGGGTTTTGACAGTGCTAAGGGTTTCTGGAAATGCGTCGGTTATGGTGACGTCATGTCCGCCCCCTGCGAAAACGAGGGCGAGGCCGTGGCCCATGAGGCCTGCTCCGATGATTGCAACTTTCACCACTGCACCTCGTGGCCGGATTTGAGTTGATCCAGTGCCGATTGCAGCACAGCAATTTCTGTATCGCTGACTTCGTGTTGACGACCGGGGAACAGGTCGGTGCGCAACCGTGCTCTGGCCGCGCCAAGTTCCAGCATTGCAGATGCAAAAGCGGGCAATGGAATCCATGGGTCTTTGTCGGCACCACTCAGGTAAACCGGAAGTCCTGGGAGGTCCAAGTGCGGGCGCTGGTCTTGCGATGTGCCAACGCGGCAACCCGTGAAGCTGACCATGGCACCGCGCCACGGTCCGTAAGTCAGAGCATACTCAAGCGTCAGGCAAGCGCCCTGACTGAAACCTACCATCACAACAGGCACGTTGGCAGGAGCCAGCGCTGCGGCTTCCCTGAGCTGGTTAAGTGACGCATCTCGCTGTTTGCGCGTCACGTCGGTCAAGCTGTCGATTGCCCGTGCATCATACCAGCTGCCCGAAGCAGCGCGGGGCAAGACGTAAGCCACACCTTTGCTGTTCAGGCGCGAGACAATGTGATCCTGCATCATTTCCGGCGATTGGCCGCGACCATGCGTCACCACACACGCAACAGCTGCGCTTTGCAACGCATCGCCCAGCAGCAGCGGTGTGGTGTTTTGGGTCATAGATCGAAATTCGCGGGCTCAAGCCCCGCCACCATTTCAGCGCGGCGGTCTTCGAACCATGGCGGGAATACAAGAGTCTTGCCGATGCTGCCGGGGGCTTCGTCCTTTGCCCAACCTTCTGGTACGGTCCATGCGATTTCGAACAGAGCGCCACCGGGCGAACGGACGTAGCACGACTTGAAATAATTCCTGTCTTTCTGTTCGGAAATATCGGTGAAACCCAGGCCCTCGATGTGGGCGCGGAGTTTCAACTGGTTCTCTTCATTGCCCGTGTTAAGGGCGAGGTGATGAATGGTGCCGCCGGATAATGTCCAGGTGCCTTGTGGGCGGTCTGGTTCATGCAGCACTTCGACGACGGATGTGAGACCGTTGTTTTCAGGCACGGCGAAGGCGAGACCTTCATGATTGTCCGCCAGTTTTTTCATCGGAATGGCGATGGTGAAAAAGTCATCCATGGCGGTGCGATCCGCAACTGAAATGGCCGCGCCATAGATGCCCCTTATGCCGTGATCCTTGCTGATACCCTGCTTGTCGTTGGTGATGGGTTCGCGGGTGTCGCCGGGGTTTTCGACGAGTTCAAAAGGTATACCGCAGGGATGTTCCAGCGCCACGCGGGTCATGCCGAAGCGACTGGTTTTGGTGGCCTTGACGCCGCGTGCATTCAGGCGGTTCACCCAGAATTCGGATGCACCTACGGGTATAGCGGCGAGAATGATTTTGGATTGATTGGTGCCGCGACGACCGAACACGCCGGGTTTGCGGAAGGGGAATGTGGTGAAGATTGTGGAGGCGTCACCGTTCTTAGAGCCGTAGTACAAATGATAGACTGGCAACACGCCGTCGAACAATACTGTGCGCTTCACTGAATGCAGACCCAGGTCCTTGGCGAAGAAATCGAAGTCTTCCTGGGCTCCGTCGGTGCTCATCGTCAGGTGATGAAAGCCGCTGATCATACTCATTGCTCATTCTCCCGTTTGTCTCGTTTGCTGCCATTCGGCATCGTGTTGGGTGTGAGACTAGGACGAAAACTTGCGACTGTTGATAAAGAGTTGCACATTGAATATAACATTTTGTTATGAAGTTTGACGAGCGGCATCTGGTGCAATTGGCGGCGGTGGTGGAGGCAGGCGGCGTGACCGAAGGTGCTGCACTGCTCGGCACGTCGCAACCCGCAATTTCCCGCACACTTTCGATGATTGAGAAACGTGTGGGCGAACCTTTGTTCGTGGCGGGGCGCAGGCCGTTGCAGCCCACGGCTTTGGGGCGGCAACTGGCCATACACGGCAAGGCCATCCTCGCGGCTTCGCGCAAGGCGTCGGAGACTGTCGCGAGTTTTCGCGGTGGCACGTCTGGCCGGGTGCGCATTGGCGGTGTGCCGTTTTTCATGGATGCGGTGGTGTCCGGCATCATCGCGACATTCCAGATGCAGCAGCCCGATATCTTGTTCGACCAGTCCTACGGTCACTACAACGATCTGGTGGGCAGTTTGCTGGCCAATGAAATTGATGTGGCCGTCACGCCTGCCGGCACGCAGGACATCAGCGCTGAACTGGTATTCGAGCCGCTGATCGCCGCCCGCAATGTGGTGGCCTGCAACGGGGCGCATCCGTTGTTGATGAAGAAAAAACTGAGCAAGACCGATTTCGTATCCTGCTCCTGGGTGGCACCCCTGCCCGGCTCGCCGCTGATGCTGGACCTGACCAATATCCTGATGACGCTTGGCATTGGTGAACTGGCGATCCGTTATGCGGGAGGCTCCCTGCACAGTGTCATCAACTACCTTGCCGCCACGCAGGCCTTGGCGATCATGCCGTTGTCGGTCATTCATTCTTTGCAGCAGGACCAGCGCATTGCGGTTTTGCCGCTCAACATTCCGCAACCCGAACGCATGATCGGGCTTGTGTATCGCCGCCAGTCGGATATGGACCCGGTGAACCGCAAATTCTTCACGCATCTCCGCGCCAATCTGATCAACCTTGCCCGCGTGGTGGCGCGGCATGAGGCGTCGATCAAATGGGAGCGCGGACCTTTCCTGCATGTACATCAGCCTGAGGTGTAGCCGCCATCGGCATAGAGCACGTGGCCGGTGTAAAAGTCGGAGGCGCGTGAGGTGAGGAACAGCAGTGGCCCCGCAAGGTCAGCAGGTTCGCCCAAGCGGCCTTTGGGGACACGGGCGAGGAAGCCAGCCCGGGTGGTTTTGGCCTTATCGTCATCACCAAACATCCACGCGGTGAGGGGCGAACGAAACACCGTGGGGGCAATGGCGTTGACAGTGATGCCCGTTGGCCCCAGTTCACAGCCCAAGGCTTTGGTCATGCCATCGACTGCCGCCTTCGAGGCGCAATAGGCGGTGTAGCCTGCCGGGTGGCCGAGAAGACCACGGGCCGATGACATCAGAACAATCTTGCCACCATCGCCCTGTTTCAGCATTTGTGTGGTGGCAGCTTTGGCCATCAACCAGCTTTGCGTGACATTGGCGTCCATCACATCAAGAAAACGTTCGGGGGCCATATCAGTGATTTTGGAAACGTCGTTCTTGCCTGAGGCGACGATGAGAATGTCGACTCGGCCAAAGCGTTCAACAGCTTTGGCAATGATGTCGTTGCAGTTTTTCTCCGTGGACGGACGAATATTGACGGTTTCGATTTCTGTTGGACATTCGGCAGCGATGGCATCGAGTTCGGCTTTCTTGCCGGCAGTGAGCACGAGCTTGCAACCAGCCCCCGCCATGACTTTTGCGGCGAGTGCACCAAAGGCACCGGACGCGCCCGTGATCACGGCGACTTTGCCTTTTACATCAAAAAGCGAAAGAGGATTTCTCATGAAATCGTTCATTTAGTTGATCCACAGATGACGCAGAATTGCGCAGATGAAAGGCAAGAAAAGTGTACCCAAAAACCCATGTGCGTTGACCTGCGCCACCTGCGGACAAAACCAGTCACGACGAGCTATCCAAAGTTGCTTTAGAGTTGTGATGATCTCGGTTTGATAGGACAAGACGCTTAAACTCCAACCTTGGTGCGCCAAAGTTGACAAGCAGGCATCGCCCGAGGCCAGTTGCCTTCAAATAATTGATGCATTGGGCATCATCGGAGGGAGAAACGTTTTTCAGCGCTTTGAGTTCAACGATCACTGATTCAAAGCAAACAAAATCGAGCCTGAAAGTCGCATGCAATACATCCCCCCGATAGACAATTCTGGCTTCAAACTGCTGCTCAAAGGGAATTCCGCGCAAGCCAAACTCCAGTGCAAGCGCCTCCTGATACACGCTCTCCAGAAATCCATGCCCTAATCGACTGTGTACTTCCATAGCTGCGCCTATGATCGCATGCGTTTCCTGGTCCCTCTCTTCTGCGTTCATCTGTGCCATCTGCGGACCACTATCCTTTGGCCCCTGGCGGATAAGGGATCACCACCAGCATGTTGCAGGTGTGGTTGCTACGGTTGATGATTTCGCGCACTTCGCCCGGCGCAATGGTGCAGGAGTCCATGGGGTGCAGCACAGTTTCAGCACCGTTGATGACCACGGTCATTTCGCCTTCAAGCACGACATATACCTTTTCAAACGGCGTTGAATCAGGCCCTGCCCCACCGCCCGGCAAAAACTGGGAATAGCCGACCCACTGGTTTTTCGGTCCGCCCTCTTCGAAACCCTGCAGGCGCAAGCCAACAACGCCGCGATGATTGGGTGCTTCATATGCTTTCGCATCGGCAAAGCGTTTGACCAGCATCAGAAATTGTCCCCGCGTTCGATGCGATAGTTCTGTGACGGGTCAGTGATGGCAACAAGGCGGATGATACAGCCATCGCCACGGTCCCAGTTCCACGGGAAGAAGGCGAAGGTGCAGCGTTTGCCCGTGACCGAGTCAAGATCGCCGCCAACATTTTCAATGCCGAGGATCCCGTTCTTGAACAGGATTTGGTGCACAGGTTCCCAATCGGGGAAATCCTTGGCCCAGTCCTTGCCGCCAGACCATTCGAAATATTCTTTTTCAAGATGCGGCAACAGTGGACCATTGCGTTGCGGGCCAATTGCGGTGGCCAGTGGGTGATCATTGGCTTGTGTATCGTGACCGACCACTTTTACCTGATGATCGACCATCCATTGCCCGGCCGATGGCACGAAGCCCGGGCAATAGGCGAAGTAGTCGCCATCTTCATACACCTTGTGCCAGCCCGTATTGAGTATAAGAACATCGTGGGGGCGAATGGATTTACCGCAGGCTTTTTCCAGATCATCCGCCGTGATCGACTCCCATTTTTTCTTGGGCATGGGAACCACAATACCAGAGCCGAAGAAATGCGGTAGCGGCACTTCGTCGATGAAAGGCGTGCCTTGCACCACGTGGGCTGGCGCATCGATATGCGTGGTGGAATGCATAGATGTGGTGATGCGTTGTGACAACACGCCAGACTTGGCCATGTAGTGGATGCGCTCAATCTTCACGTCCTGAAAATATGGCCAGTTCGGGCACTGAAACCCCCAGCGGTGCGACAGGTTGGTAAACTGCAATCCCATGGCATTG
>JANMEM010000083.1:0-5183 GCA_031376985.1 Hyphomicrobiales bacterium | reverse complement strand
GCCCAAGAAGGCGGTATCATTCCAAAGAGCTTGTCGATCCACGTGTCGAACCTGGCACTGAAGGATCCCAAAGACGGCAAGCCAACACGCGTCGGCTACAAGATGGTCGGCGAAAAGAAGGTGCGCTTCGCCAAGCGCTCAGGAGAGACGATAGATGGCTGAGGACAAGAAGGCAAAGCCGGCAGCTGCAAAGCCCGCCGCTGCCAAGGTCGAGAAGACCCCGAAGAAAAAGGCTGAAAAGGTTGGCGTTGCAGATGCCAATGCTGGTCTTCCGGAAAACTATATTCCGCGTTTGCGCACCCATTATGAAGATGTGGTGAAGCCAGCGTTGATCGAGCAATTCGGTTACACCAACGTCATGCAGGTACCGCGCATCACCAAGATCGTTCTGAATATGGGCGTGGGTGAAGCAACGCAGGATTCAAAACTGGTGAATGTGGCAGCGTCTGAACTGGAAAAGATTGCAGGCCAAAAGCCGGTGATTACCATTTCGCGCAAGGCCATTGCGCAGTTCAAGATCCGTGAAAACCTCGCCATTGGCACCAAGGTGACGCTGCGCAAGGTGCGCATGTATGAGTTTCTGGATCGGCTGATCACCATCGCACTTCCACGCGTGCGTGACTTCCGCGGACTGACGGACCGTTCGTTTGATGGCAATGGCAACTTCGCCATGGGCATCAAGGAACACCTGATTTTTCCGGAAATCGATTACGACAAGATCGATCGCGTCTGGGGCATGGACATCATTGTGTGTACATCTGCGAAGACCGATGATGAAGCCCGCGCGCTTCTCACTGCCTTCAACTTCCCGTTCCGCAAAAGCCACCGTCAAGCGGCTTAAGGAGATATAGAGCAACATGGCTAAAACAAGCGCCGTCAACCGCAATGAAAAGCGCCGCAAGCTGTCGAAACTGGCAGATCCCAAGCGCAAGCGTTTGAAGGCAATCATTGCCAAAA
This sequence comes from Hyphomicrobiales bacterium, assembly GCA_031376985.1. Lineage (GTDB taxonomy): Bacteria > Pseudomonadota > Alphaproteobacteria > Rhizobiales > Aestuariivirgaceae > Aestuariivirga. Next base: position 4,226 of record JANMEM010000083.1, on the reverse strand, counting down.
AAGATACGCCGATGGAGGAGCGCTTTGCTGCTGTTCTGAAGCTGGCGGAAATGCCGCGCAACTCTGCCAAGGTGCGCATCCGCAATCGTTGCGAAGTCACGGGGCGTCCACGTTCCTATTATCGCAAACTCAAGATGTCGCGTATTGCGCTGCGTGAATTTTCCAACCTGGGTCTTGTCCCGGGCATGGTCAAGTCAAGCTGGTAAAGAAGGACCAGGATAATGAACATTAACGATCCCGTCGGTGACATGCTAACCCGCATCCGCAATGCGCAGGAGCGTGGGAAGAACAAGGTCGCTGTACCTCCTTCCCGCCTGCGTGAACGTGTGTTGGAAGTGCTGCACAAAGAAGGTTTCATCCGTGGTTTCACCACGATCGAGAAGGACGGCAAGTCTGAACTAGAAGTGGAACTGAAGTATTTCGATGGCGCACCTGTGATCAAGGAAGTCCAGCGTGTGTCAAAGCCCGGCCGTCGCGTTTACGCGTCGGTTGCAACCCTGCCTTCCGTTTACAACGGTTTGGGCATTGCCATCATGTCAACGCCGAAGGGCGTGATGACAGATGCTGATGCCCGCGCTGCGAATGTCGGTGGCGAAGTGCTCTGCACGGTATTCTGAGGTAGATCATGTCTCGTATTGGCAAAAAAGCAGTTCCAATTCCCACTGGTGTTACGGTTTCCGTGATCGGCCAGACGGTGTCCGTCAAGGGCCCGAAGGGTGAGCTCAAGGAAGTTCTGAACGAGCAAGTGCTCGTGAAGATGCAGGAAGATGGCGTCAAAGTGGACCCGATCAACCAAACAAAACTCGCTCGCTCGTCTTGGGGCATGTCGCGCACACTCGTTGCGAACATGGTCAAGGGTGTCACAGATGGCTATTCCAAGTCGCTTGAAATCAATGGCGTGGGTTACCGCGCTGCACTTGACGGCAAGGTTCTGAAATTGAACCTTGGCTACAGCCACGATGTGAACTATGCGGTGCCAGACGGCATTGAGATCAAAACACCGAAGCCCACGGAAATCGTGATCACCGGTATCAACAAGCAGCGGGTTGGCCAAGTGGCCGCTGAAATCCGCGACTGGCGTGGACCTGAGCCTTACAAGGGCAAGGGTATAAAATATGCCGGTGAAACCATCTTCCGCAAGGAAGGCAAGAAGAAGTAAGGGCCCACATCATGTCCAACAGCTCGGCAATAACCTTGCGCAAAGCGCGTGTCCGCAAGGCACTCGCGAAGCGGCTTAACGGTCGTCCACGACTTTCGATTTTCCGTTCGGGGGAGAATATCTACGCCCAGGTCATCGACGACACCAAGGGTGTGACGGTGGCTTCTGCATCAACACTTGAAAAGGACCTGAAGGGTTCGCTCAAGACCGGTGCAGATAAAGCCGCAGCGACTGCCGTTGGTACGCTGGTGGCCGAACGTGCTGTAAAAGCTGGCGTCAAAGACGTTGTTTTTGATCGCGGTAGCTATATTTATCATGGGCGCGTCAAAGCGCTCGCCGACGCCGCACGTGCGGGCGGTTTGAACTTTTAAGGCTGAGACACAATGGCAAAAGAACGTGCAGAGCGCGGTGAACGCAAGGGTGGCAACAGGGACGCTGAAAAGGCGGACTCGGAATTCATCGACAAGCTGGTTCACATCAACCGTGTCGCCAAGGTTGTGAAGGGCGGCAAGCGCTTTGGTTTCGCAGCACTTGTTGTTGTAGGTGACCAGAAGGGTCGCGTAGGTTTCGGCCATGGCAAGGCACGCGAAGTGCCGGAAGCTGTGCGCAAGGCAACGGAAGCTGCAAAGCGTACACTGGTCCGTGTGCCGTTGCGTGAAGGGCGCACATTGCATCACGACATGGATGGCCGCTGGGGTGCTGGCAAGGTGACGCTGCGTATGGCTCCGGCTGGTACGGGTATCATTGCCGGTGGTCCGATGCGCGCCGTGTTTGAATCCGTCGGTATTGCTGACGTTGTTGCCAAGTCCAAGGGTTCCTCGAATCCCTACAACATGGTACGCGCCACATTCGACGCTCTGAAGAAGCAAACCTCTCCGCGCTCGGTTGCAAACCGTCGTGGCAAGAAGGTGAGCGAAGTGCTGCGCCGTCCGGGCGAAGCAGCGATTGCAGAATAAGGTAGACAGATCATGGCCGACAAAAAAGTTACCGTGAAGCAGGTTTCGAGCCCGCAGCGCCGCCCGGCAGATCAGCGCCAGACCCTGATTGGTCTCGGCCTGAACAAGATGCACCGGACATCGACATTGACTGACACGCCTGCCGTGCGCGGGATGATTGCCAAGGTGGCTCACCTTGTGCAGGTCGTAGAATAAGGAAGTACGACGATGAAATTGAATGAGATTGCCGACAACGCAGGCGCGCGCAAAATCCGAACCCGTGTGGGTCGTGGTATCGGTTCGGGACTTGGCAAAACTGCCGGCCGCGGTGGCAAAGGCCAAACGGCTCGCAAGGGCGGCGCCAAAGCCGGCTTCGAAGGCGGTCAGATGCCAATCTATCGTCGTTTGCCAAAGCGTGGTTTCAAAAAGCACAACCCTGTGGCCTATAATGAAGTCAATCTGGCGCGTGTGCAAGTTGCCATTGAGTCGAAGAAGCTGGATGCGAATGCACTTGTGACGGGCGCTGCACTTTTTGCAGCAGGTGTAATCACCAAACTCGCCAAGGGTGGCGTTCGCTTGATTGGACAGGAAAAGTTTACCTCCAAACTCTCATTCGAAGTCTACCACGCCAGCAAGGGCGCACTTGCCGCCGTTGAAAAGGCGGGCGGCTCCGTCAAGATGACGAAGCCTGTCGAAGAAGAAAAAAAGACGTATCCAGCGTCAAAGTGATTTTGGCGCCGACACCATCAAACCGTCTTTCCAAACGCCCGCCTCTTGCGGGCGATTTGGAACCCCGATTTGGTGGTGATCAGTGTAACGTAAAAAGCGGGGTTCCAGCTCGCGCTCCGCATGGGCTACGCTTGGCTGGAATGACGACCTGTGTGGTTTCATTGATGATCCACAGCTATAAGACTTCAGGGTTGATGATATTCGGCTTGTACCCCATATCTGGCGGTCAGGCGTGAAGAACAAGGTAGAGACACATGGCATCAGCAGCTGAACAACTCGCAGCGAATTTGAGCTTCAGTGCTCTTTCCAAGTCAGAAGAACTCAAGAAGCGCATCTGGTTTACTCTCGGTGCGCTGATTGTTTATCGACTTGGCACTTACATTCCGATGCCTGGCATTAATTCGCAGGCACTTGAGCAGTTCGCGACACAGAATGCTTCTGGCATTTTGGGCTGGGTGAACGGACTGGCCGGTGGTGCGCTTGGCCGCATGGCGATTTTTGCGCTCAACATTATGCCTTACATTTCTGCATCGATTATCATGCAGCTGATGACAACGGTTTCACCGTCGCTTGAGGCCCTCAAAAAAGAGGGTGAGTCGGGTCGGAAGAAGATCAATCAATACACACGTTATGGCACGGTGCTGCTCGCCGCAATCCAGGCCTATGGAATTGGTGTGGGCTTGCAGGGACAGAGCGGTATTGTTACGAATCCCGGGCCTTTCTTCCTGGCGTCCACCGTCATTACCTTGACGGGTGGCACGTTGTTCCTGATGTGGCTGGGTGAGCAAATCACCACACGTGGCATTGGCAATGGTATTTCATTGATTATTTTTGCAGGTATCGTTGCTGGTTTGCCGTCAGGCGTTGCCGCCTTGCTGGAACTCGGTCGCACGGGTCAGATGAGCCCTTTTCTTATTCTTGCCATTCTTATTCTTGCGCTTGCGGTGATTGCATTCATCGTGTTCTTTGAGCGGGCACAGAGGCGCTTGCTCATTCAATATCCAAAGCGGCAGGTTGGCATGCGCATGACGCAGGCTGAAAGCTCACACATGCCGTTGAAACTCAACACTGCAGGTGTGATTCCGCCGATCTTTGCGTCATCGCTGCTGTTGCTTCCAATTACAGTTGCCAATTTCAGCAAGGGCAAGGGGCCTGACTGGCTTAACAGTCTGACGGCTATGCTTGGCCATGGACAGCCATTGTTCCTGTTGTTCTACGGCGCGCTGATTGTTTTCTTCTGTTTCTTCTACACGTCAATCCAATTCAACCCGAAGGAAACGGCTGACAATCTGAAAAAGTCCGGCGGGTTTATTCTGGGCATTCGCCCCGGCGACAAGACGGCTGAATATATTGACTGGATTTTGACGCGTATCACGCTGATTGGTGCTGGATATCTGGTCATC
>JANMEM010000546.1:0-2535 GCA_031376985.1 Hyphomicrobiales bacterium | reverse complement strand
TTCAGGCGCGCCGTAAGGTTGCGGAAGGCATCTGCTGAAATGCGTGGCTTGGCGACAATGGCTGCAACAGCCATCTCGTTTTGTGCCAAAGCGCCCTGATGTTCAGACATGCGTATCCGGTGTCCCTTCTCTTCCCACGTCCAGAATTGCAGCAGAGAGCTTCAACTTTGATTAATTCATGCCTTGGGATTCATGCATGGCCCACTACCTTTCTCGATATGGTTAATACCATCTCAATTTTTTCAGGCCGCACTGGCACAGCACCCGTTAAATGCCTACATAGGCTCAAAGATTTGCGAGGCACCATGACCAAGATCACTCCACCACTGGCCGAAAAACGCACCCATGTCACCACGTGGCACGGCATCGAAAAGCATGATGACTACCATTGGCTGAAGGACGATAACTGGCAGGAGGTGCTGCACGATCCCAAACTCCTGAAGCCAGACATCCGCTCCTACCTCGAAGCCGAAAACGCCTATTCTTCCTCCATCATGGATGAGACCAAGTCCATCCAGGACAAACTCTTCGAAGAAATCAAAGGCCGGATCAAGGAAGATGACTCCTCCGTTCCTTCCCCCGACGGCCCTTATCTCTATTCTTCCTCCCACGTGAAGGGCGGGCAATATCCGCTGGTGAAACGCAAGCTGCGCACAGGTGGCGAAGAGGAGATCCTGTTTGACGGTAATGCCCTTGCTGAAGGCAAGCCCTATTTCAGTTTCGGCGGCATTGCCATTTCACCAGACCACAAACACGCGGCGTGGAGCTTTGACGACAAGGGCTCGGAATTCTACACACTGAAATTTCGCGATCTCGCAACCGGCGTTGACAGCACCCATGAACTCACAAACACAGGTGGCGGTGCGGTCTGGTCACCCGACCAGAAATATATCTACTACACCTTGCAAGACGACAACCACCGCCCCCTCAAATCTTTCCGCCACACTGTCGGTACCACCCAGGCCGACGATGAATTGGTGTTCGAGGAAAAAGACACAGGCATGTTCACAGGTGTTGGTCAAAGTCGTTCTCACCGTTTCGTCACCATTGATGTGAACGATCACGACACCTCTGAAGTCTGGTTGATTGACACTGAAAAGCCAGATGCGCAGCCAGTCTGCGTCGCCCCCCGCCAAACTGGCTTCGAATATGACCTTGATCACCACGGCGAAAACTTCATCATCAAAACCAACAAGGATGGTGCCGAAGACTACAAGCTGATGACCACCCCGGTAAACAAGCCCACACCTGAAAACTGGGTTGACCTCGTGCCCCATCGTCCCGGCATTTTCCTTGTCGGTTACATCGTGTTCCAAAACTGGCTGGTGCGCATGGAACGTGAAAACGCCCTGCCCCGCATCATCATCCGCAATTTCAAAACCTCGGAGGAACACGCCATCGCTTTCGATGAAGAAGCCTATTCATTGGGCTTTGGCGACATGAGGGAATACGACACCAACACCCTGCGCTTCTCTTATTCATCCCCGACCACACCTTCGCAAGTCTTCGACTATGACATGGGCACGCGCGAACGCGAGCTGATGAAAACCCAGGAAGTTCCGTCAGGCCACACCCCCTCAGATTATGTCGCCCGCCGCGTGCTTGCCCCGTCACACGACGGAGAGATGATCCCCGTCACCTTGCTCTACCACAAGACCACAAAACTCGACGGCACTGCGCCCTTGTGGCTTTACGGTTACGGCTCCTACGGCATGTCCATGCCCGCAGGCTTCAACACCAACATTCTGTCGCTGGTCAATCGCGGTTTCGTCTACGCCACCGCCCACATTCGGGGCGGTCAGGAAAAAGGTCGCCGCTGGTACAAGACTGGCAAACTTGAATTCAAAACCAACACCTTCAAAGACTTCATTTCCGTCGGCGAATATCTGGCCCAGCAAAAATTCACATCTCGCGGAAACATCGTCGCCCAAGGCGGCAGTGCTGGCGGCTTGTTGATGGGGGCGGTGGCCAACATGCAACCCGACCTCTTCAAGGCAATCGTCGCAGAAGTCCCCTTCGTCGATGCACTCACAACAATGCTCGACGATACACTCCCCCTCACACCTCCCGAATGGCCCGAATGGGGCAACCCCATCGCCGACGAAAAAGCCTATTGCACCATCGCAAGCTACGCGCCTTATGAAAACGTGACCGCCCAACCCTATCCCCATATCTACGCTATCGGCGGCCTCACAGACCCCAGAGTAACCTATTGGGAACCAGCCAAATGGGTGGCAAAACTCCGGACACGCAACACCTCCAAAAACCTGCTCCTGCTCAAAATCACCATGGACCAAGGCCACGGCGGCGCATCTGGGCGATTTGATCGGTTGAAAGAAGTGGCGGAAGTTTATGCTTTTGGTCTGCTGGTGGCGGGGAAAATTGACAGCTCGGGCGTTAGGGTATAAAGAAGTAATACCTTTTACTTTGGAGTGACCACAATGACCAATGCAGCAGTTTCTGTAAAACTCTCGCCAGAAGAAAAGTTGAGACTTTCCTCCATCGCAGAAAAAACCAAACGTAGCTCTCATTACA
>JANMEM010000055.1:0-3656 GCA_031376985.1 Hyphomicrobiales bacterium | reverse complement strand
CCGAAGCTTGTGGCTACGGCGTTGCCGAAGGAGATGTGGTCGCCGTTGTCCTGGTAGTCCACGATCACGTCATTGCCGAAGTTCGAGGTTTCGAAACGGAACACGTCATTGTCGGCACCGCCGAAAAGGGCATCAGACCCTGCGTCGCCTACCATGTAGTCATTGCCTGCACCACCGCGCAACGTGTTGCCTGCGGCGCTTCCGAGGATGACGTCACCGAAGTTCGAGCCAGTGATATTCTCGATCTCCTGCAACACGCCGCCATTGGCCCCGATGCCGGTTGCAAGGTTGGCGAAGATGCCGATCGTTGCAGTTTCGTAGCTCACCACGTCATTGTCAGCGCCGCCAATGATCAAATCAGCACCATTGCCGGCGATGATATAGTCGTTGCCCGCAAGACCCCGAATGGTATTGGCACCACTATCACCTTGCAGGACGTCACCAAAGGCCGAGCCCCTTATGTTTTCAATCTGCTGGAGCACGCCGCCGTTTGCGCCGGTTCCGGTGATCAGGTTCACAAACACGCCTGTGGTTGCGGTTTCATAGGAGACTTCGTCATTGTCAGCGCCGCCGATCAAAAGATCAGCGCCATTGCCTGCCACGAAGAAGTCATTGCCCACGCCGCCACGCATGGTGTTGGCTCCGTTGTTGCCAATGAGAACATCACCAAGGGCCGAGCCTGTAATGTTCTCGATTTCTGAAATCAGATCTCCCCCCGGCCCCGTTCCCAAAGTCAGGTCAACGGCAACACCTGTGGTGAAACTTGAATAATCCACCACATCAAGGTCAGCTCCGCCGATCATCCGGTCAGCGCCAAGCCCACCCACGAACAAGTCATTGCCAGCCCCGCCTGTCAAGACATTGGCCCCGCCGTCGCCCACCAGCTGGTCACCGAAGGATGAACCCGTGACGTTCTCGAAGTTCGAGATAATATCGCCCTGCGCATCGCCAGCCTGGGCCGTGTTCGTGGCAAGGTTGATGGAGACTCCCGCTGAGGAACTCGCATAGCCCAGAGTGTCGCCGTCTGTTGTATTGGCACCCCCGTCAAGATTGTCTGCGCCAGCACCACCGCTGATCAGGTCATTGCCATTGTCACCATTTATGACATTCGCGTTGGCATTGCCTGTCAGGGTGTCGCTATGTTCTGAGCCTTGCAGATTTTCGAAGTTGGATATTGTGTCTCCCTGTGCATCTCCACCTGAAGCCGTGTTGTTCCCCAAATTGACCACAACTGCTGCCGCCGAACTACGATAGGCCAAAGTATCTCCTGCCGCCGTGTTTGCGCCACCGTCCAGGATATCGCTGCCTGCCTGACCGCCTATGGTATCATTTCCACGCATGCCCAAAATGATATTGGCCAAGGCATTGCCCAAAATAATGTCGTCGCCATCGCCGGTTACGATATTTTCAATATCAGCACCAAAGCCAACACTGACAAATTGCAGACCTGTTGCATTGCCGTACCCCGGGTAAGAATAGTTTATGTTGATTGGCTTGATCATGGCTGACGCATCGATCCAGTCGATCCCGCCATTGTTGTCATTCAGGGTGTAACGTCCACCGTCCAACACTGCCAGATCAAAAAATTCTTCCGTGTAGTGATAGACGTTGTTAATTGAAGGTGTTGATCCATAGGTGTCGAACGTCACACTCTGCAGGATGCCGGAATTGCCAGCAGCGAGATCGACGATTTTTAGCTGCCATATTCCTGCCAGCAGTTCCCCGCGCAGCGCATCAACTCCAAAGGTCCATGACCTGCTGCCCGACATTGTGGTGGCGGGTACAGGCTTGCCGTGCGCAAGTTGTACTTCTGTTCCCGCGGGTGAGACCAGAAAGAAATCAAGCTCGCCAAAAGACCCATGTGTGGCAGTCACAGTCAGGTCCACATGTTCCAACAGTTGATTGCCCGCAATTTGAAATGAGAAAACACTGGTTGATGCGTCAACGATGGCTGTGCTGCCAGAGATGGCAGGAGAAGTTGTCAGGTGAGTTTCGTTCTGCGAAGTTTGAGATACACCAAAGCGCCCCCAAATTTCAGCCATGCGAACAGCCGCAAAAACATTTACTTTGCCATAGCCATAGTCTTCACTGAAGTGCATGCCTCCACCGTTCCAATTGTTGGCATGGTTGAGAAACCAGGTGTTGGCCTCTGTGTCGGCTGGCACTGTGGCGTTGATGCTGCTTCCCGTATGATCTGCACTGGCGGCCAATATGTTCTGGACATCGCGCCAACCGAGGTTGGGGTTGGCGTCGAGCATCAAGGCGACAACGCCAGAGACAATGGGTGTTGCAGCAGAGGTGCCGCCGAAATCGTCGGTATAGTTTACATTTGCTGATGGATTGGCCCGCAGATTATAGCCTGTGGTTCCCGTCCGGTCAGTGGTTACAATGCCGAGGCCACCTCTGACGTCGGAGTAATCGCCAGAGGCGGCGGCTACCAAAACTGAGGCACCGTAGTTGGAATAGGACGATGCAAATCCATCGTTGTGAATGGCACTTACAGTGATGGTAAAACGCGAGGCGTTCACACCGTCACCATTCGCATCGACGGCATCATTTCCTGCTGCCTGCAAAATAACGGTGCCCAACCCATTTCGACCATTGGCCGATAGAAACTGGTATTGCTGGTTCAAGAGAAATGCACCGGACGAAGGATCGTTAAGACTTTGTTCAGTAGTATATTCTGGCGTGCTTCCCCAGCTGTTGTTGATGATATCGAAATTCGCGCCTTGGCCCATGGCATTATAGAAATTATCGAGGATCAGGGGATCAGTGGAATTGGTATAAACCGGACCAAGCGGATCAAAAATGTTGATACTTGTAACATGTGCACCAAAGGCAACGCCGACCGTGTCGCCATTGTTGGCTTCTGCGGCGATGAGCCCTGCAACAGACGTGCCATGGGTACTTTGGGTATCTGTCACATTTCCGCTTATGACCTGTCCGTTGATCACGATACTGCGGCTCGCGTCATAATTGTTGTCGAGATCAAAGTGATTGATCTCTATGCCATCGTCATAGACACCAACCGAAATTCCCGTGCCGTCAAACTCGTTCCAGATGCGGTTGATCAGAACCTCACCGCCATACAAGCCCAATAGCGTGAAATGCCATTGGCTGCCAAATAGCGGATCTGTGGGGGTCATTTAACGTTCTCCTCGCAGAAGTTGTAGTTTACTTCGTGCGCGGTGTCTATTTGGATGGCATTTGACAGTGAATAATGCGGAGCGTGAATGTCTTTCCAACCGTCATCGGCGGGGTTCGGCGGGTTCTACGCCTCCCAAAAGCAGATCGACGACAGCAGCCTTCACTTTTTCGATGGCGGGTTTGGTGCCGAGCACCGCTTCCACCTGCACACCGAAGTCCGCATAATGCTGGGTCACCGCCCATATGGCGAAGATCAGGTGTTCAGGTTCGACAGGGCGCAGTTTACCGAGTTTGACCCAGTGCCTGATGACCTTGGCCTTGGCCGCAACAAGCTCTTTCAATGGCCCATGCAAAAATGCTGCTACATGCGGCGCACCGTGCAGGATCTCGTTGGCAAAGAGTTTGGATGCTTCCGGTCTGGCAAAGGTCAGGTCCAGCTTTGCCTCTATATAGCGCGTCAGTTCCTCAATTGGCTCCTTGTCCGCATCAAGCGCCTGTAGCGGTGCCAG
>JANMEM010000046.1:0-1935 GCA_031376985.1 Hyphomicrobiales bacterium | reverse complement strand
TTGCTTTACGTCGATGCCGAGTGATTTGAGATGTGCGGCAGGGCCAATGCCGGAGAGCATGAGCAATTGTGGAGAATTGATCGCGCCGCCGGAAATGATGATTTCTTTGCCCGCATGTGCGGATATTGTTTCGCCGTGTTGTTCATAGAGAACGCCCGTTGCGCGCGACCCGTCGAACGTGATGCGCGAGACGTGGGCGTTTTTCTCAACACGAAGATTGGCGCGTTTTGCGGCCGGCCAGAGGAAGGCGCGAGAGGCACTCAAGCGTTGGCCATTGCGGGTGGTGAGTTGATAGGTGCCAGCACCTTCCTGAGTCTCGCCATTGAAGTCCGGATTGAATGGAAGCCCTGCGGTTTTGCAAGCGTCGATGTATTTTTGTGTGAGCGGATGCACATGAGCTGAGGTATCACTGACGTGCAACGGCCCGCCTGATCCGCGCCACGCATTGCCGCCGGTTTCGGTGTCTTCGATTAGTTTGTAGGCGGCGAGGACGGAATCCCAATTCCAATCAGGTCCTGCGGTTTCGCCCCACGACTTGTAATCGTCCTGGTGACCACGGATGTAGACCATTGCGTTGATGGAGCTGGACCCGCCGATGATTTTTCCCCTTGGCCAGTGGTCGCGCTGGCCGTTGAGACCAGGGTCGGGTTCAGCGGCGTACATCCAGTTGACGGCGGGATCGTGGAAAGTTTTGCCATAGCCCAGCGGTAATTGAACATAGAAGCGCTTGTCGTGGCCTCCTGCCTCCAGCAGCAAAACGCTGTGCTTGCCGCTTTCGCTCAAACGGTTGGCCAGCACACAGCCTGCGGAGCCTGCGCCGACGATGATGTAGTCATAAGTCATGGGTGCAGAGTGCATTGCAGCGCGGGTGATTTTCAAGTGTTAAACGGGGTGAGAAATTTGCGCGGCCCGACACATTGAAGACCATTTGCGTTTCCGGGGATTCTTGCCAAAATGCCGCACAAGGAGTCTCCCATGAAAGTCAAAGATCTGAAAGTTTTCATCGTCGGAAATCCGCCGCCCGGTTGGGGTGGGCGCTATTTCACCTTTGTGAAGCTGACGACGGATACCGGCATTGTGGGTTATGGCGAATGTTATTGCGCCACTTTTGGCCCCAAGGCCATGACGGCGATGATCGAGGACACGTTTGGGCGTTACGTCGAGGGCATGGACCCGTTTCACATCGAAAGCCTGTGGCGGAAAGTTTATGGCTCGGGTTTCACGCAGCGCCCGGATGTGAGTTTGATGGGGGTGCTTTCCGGCATTGAAATCGCGCTGTGGGACATCATCGGTAAAGCGCTCAACAAGCCGATTTATGAACTCATCGGCGGGCGGGTGCATGAGAAGCTGCGTTCTTATACCTACATCTACCCGGACCTTGCCAAGGGGCAGGATGACTCAATTTACTGGAATGCTGAAGCATCAGCCGAGCGTGCCGCGCATTATGTGAAACAGGGTTTCACAGGCATCAAATTTGATCCCGCTGCACCTTACTCCTCCTTCGATCCGCGCCAGCCGTCGCTTGAGTCGATGGAACTGTGCGCGAAATTTTGTAAACTGATTCGCGAGGCTGTAGGCAACAAGGCAGACTTGTTGTTTGGAACACACGGCCAATTTACGGCTTCCGGTGCCATTCGATTTGCCAAGCAGATTGAAGCTTACAATCCGCTCTGGTTTGAAGAGCCGACGCCGCCGGATCGTCCGGAGGAGATGGCACTGGTTGCGCGCGGCACATCCATCCCCATTGCCACGGGTGAACGCCTCACCACCAAATACGAATTTGGGCGTGTGCTAGAATTGCGGGCCGCTTCTATTTTGCAAATGGCGCTGGGACGAGTGGGGGGCATTTGGGAGGCAAAAAAAATCGCAGGCATGGCGGAGGTCAACTACGCGCAAATCGCGCCGCACCTTTATGCCGGCCCCATTGAGGCTGCG
>JANMEM010000018.1:0-2299 GCA_031376985.1 Hyphomicrobiales bacterium | reverse complement strand
TGTTGCGCAGAAAGCTGAAATTGCGCGGGAATTGGAAGCGAAAGTGTGGCCCTTGCTGGAAGATGGAAAATGTCGGCCCGTCATTCACGCAACATTCCCGCTGGCAGATGCTGCGGCGGCACACCGCATGATGGAGAGCAGCGTCCATACGGGGAAAATCATCCTCACCCTCTAGTCATTGCAAACCCTTGTGAACTGTCTTATAACCTGCCCATTCCCTGACATTCTCACGTCTAAAACATTGGAGCCCCTAGGAAGGTTCTGAAGGAGCGAAATCATATGTCCCGTATCCCATTGATGCCAAAGGCCACCGCAGTGTGGCTGGTTGAGAACACCACTTTAACCTTCAGGCAAATCGCAGAATTCTGCCATTTGCATGAGCTGGAAGTGAAAGGCATAGCCGATGGCGATGTGGCAACGGGTGTGCGTGGTCTTGATCCCGTGACGGGCGGACAATTGACGCGCGAAGAAATTGCGAGAGCCGAAGCGGATGAGAACCGGAAGATTGCGATTCTCGAATCGAAGGTCATTGATGTGACGGTCAAGACTTCGACTTCCGGCCCGCGCTACACGCCCGTGTCGCGCCGTGGTGACCGTCCTGATGCCATTCAGTGGTTGCTGCGCTTTCACCCCGAATTACCTGATGCTGCCATCATGAAACTTGTAGGCACCACCAAGCACACAATCAATTCCGTGCGCGACCGCACCCACTGGAACATCCAGACCATCAAGCCGGTTGATCCCGTATCTCTCGGAATCTGCACCCAGACCGCATTGGACCTTGCTGTGCAAAAAGCTGCGGCCAAGTCAGGCAAAAAAGGTGTGGGCGATGGCGAAGCATTGCGTACGTTGATCCCGGCATCGGAAGTTGAAGGCACCGCCGCCTATGCCAAAGCCCAGGAAGATGCTGCCGCCGTTGCTGCTGCAAATGAAACTGTGAGCGAAGCCGCATCACGCCGTGACAGTCAGGACTTCAACGCCGACTCCGTATTTGCGAAATTGAAGGGCATCAAGCTGAACGAAGAACAACCCTGATGCGCATTCTTGTGGTTGGTGGTGAAGGCACAGTGGGAAAAGCCGCAGTCAGCGATTTGTGCAAGCGTCATGACATTGTGTCTGCAGGGCGAAATTCTGGAGAAATCAAAGTGGACGTATTGGACGAAGCCTCGGTGCTTGCCATGTTCAAAACAGCTGGTACCGTAGATGCGGTGATTGTCACGACGGGCCATACGCATTTTGGTTCTGTTGCTGACATGACACCGGAACTCTTTCGCAAAGGCGTAAATGACAAGCTGATGGGCCAGATCAATGTGGCGCTGATCGGCATGCACCATGTCAAAGACAGTGGCTCAATTACATTGACAAGCGGCGTCACCAATCGTGACTTCATCCGCAAGGGTGCCAACGCAGCTTCGGTGAATGGTGCCCTTGATGACTTCGCCCGTGGCGCTGCAATCGAAATGCCGCGTGGCCTTCGCATTAATGTCGTCAGCCCGGGATTGCTCGAAGACTCTGCTGTGAAATACGATGGCTTCTTTCCAGGTCATCAGCCGGTGTCAGCGTCGCGTGTTGGATTGGCCTATACGAAAAGTGTCGAAAGCGCCTTGACGGGCCAGGTCATTGTCGTCGACTGATCAGTCTTTGACCGCCACCGTATAATTCAACGGCATCCGCGCACCGTCTGCATATATGACCTGACCGGAAATGTAACTCGCATCGTCCGACGCCAGAAATGCCGCGATAGATGCGATTTCCGACGGTTGGCCCACACGGCCCAAGGGTGTGCGTGACAACAAGCGGTTCATGGCCGCCTTGTCATTGGCGACACCCTTCAACATATCGGTCATGATTGAGCCGGGGCCAATGGCGTTGACGCGAATGCCATGTTCGGCAAATGCCAATGCTGAAACTGCAGTCAACTGTTTCACTCCACCCTTTGACATGGTGTAGGGCGCAATGACGGGTATCGCCAGCGTATCATTCACCGACGACATGTTGACAATGGCACCGGCTTTGCGACCTGCCTTCACTTGTTCAATCATGTGGCGGGCTGCTTCTTGTGTCAGCAGAAACGCGCCTTTCAGATTGACGCCGATAACCTTGTCGAAATCATCTTCCGTAATATCGAGGAAGTTCTTTGCGATTGAGATTGCCGCATTGTTCACGAGCAGATCAATCGCACCGTGGGCCTTCACAACCGCAGCAACAGCGGATTTGATGTCATCTGATTTTGAAACATCACAATGCACATAGTTGGCACCAATGGATTTTGCAGCAGCTTCACCTTCGGCGTCCAATA
>JANMEM010000010.1:0-2406 GCA_031376985.1 Hyphomicrobiales bacterium | reverse complement strand
CCTTCACCCCAACTCCAGCACAACGATTTCCGGAGGCATTCCGAAGCGCACGGGGGCGATCGAGCAGCCCAATCCGCCAGACACCACCAAATGCCGACCCTCTTCGATGATATGGCCATAGGCGAAACGGTTGCCGTAGCTTGATGGCGTCACGGGTGAATAGCCAAAGAGGCGGACCTGGCCACCGTGAGTGTGGCCGCTCAATGTGAGCGATATGCGTTGGGGTATGTCGGTAAATAGATCCGGCTCATGGGCGAGATGGATGATGGGAGAATCGTCGGTCACTTGCGCCAGAGTTTCGGGCAAAAGTGCGCGACTTTCATACCTTCCACGACCCTTGCGAATGGCGATCATGGAGTTGGTGCCCGAGAGCCAAAACTTATGGCCATTTTGTGAAAGTTGGACTGCGCAATTGTCCAAGACGGGAATGCCAGCATCCTGAAATACTTTCTGGGCATGGGGAATGCCGATGCCTTTTCGACTGGCGGTCCTGTCTTCCCACCAGTCGTGATTGCCCATGATAGCAAATGTGCCAAGTGGTGCCGACAGGTTTTTGGCAACAGTTGCAACGCTTTCAAAGGATACTATTCCTGTGCGGAAGGGGTGGCTCGCAATGTAGTCGCCCATCAGCAAATGCAGGTCCGGCTTCAGTGCATTGGCGGCGTCAACAATGCGTTGCCAGCGCGACAAGGGCATATGCGGTTCAATGCAATGCGGGTCAGCCAGCATCACGATTCGTAGTTTCAGTCCGGGAGTCCAGCGCGGCGGCGTGAAAGCGTAGACCGTGGTGTTCAAGCGATAGCCCGGTTCGATTGCGAAAGCATAGGTGCCGGTCAACAGTCCGCCTGCGGACAATCGGCCCAGCCATTTCAGGAATGTGCGTCGGTTTAACATGCGATCGAGTTATCCGGCCATCGCGGCGGAATCACGGCCCGTTTCGGCTTCGGCCAGACACCAGTCGCGGAAGGCGTTGACCAGCGGAGCCTCGGCGGTGTTCAGGCGGGTGATGATGAAATATGAAAACGCATCAGGGGCTTTCAGCGAAAGTTCGAAGGGCTTCACCAGTCGGCCAGCCGCAAGGTCATCAGCGACCAGATTGGAGTCGCCGAGCGCCACGCCTTGTCCGTCGATGGCTGCCTGAATGGACAGTGAGGTTTGGCTGAAATGCAGGCCGCGCTTGTCGTCAAAATCTTTGATGCCTGCGGCCTGCATCCACATGCGCCAATTCGGCCAAGCCAAGTCCTGGGATTGCCAGTCGAGGTGGATGAGAGTGTGCCGCAGCAAATCTTTCGGCACCTGCAGGGGCTTGTCTTTGGTGATGAGGCTGGGACTGCAGACGGGCGACAATGTGTCTTTGAACAGCAAGTCGGCGCGCAGACCGGGGTATTTGCCCGATCCAAAACGAATGGCCACATCGACATCATCGCGGTCAAAATCAACCAAAGTATTGGACACGTCCACACGAACATCGGCGGCTGGAAAAGCTGTCAGAAAGCCATCCAGTCGCGGCACCAGCCATTTTGCGGCAACGGATGGTGTTGACGAGACGCGGATCTGGTTCCGGTTTTCCAATCGCTTGATGCGGTGCAGAGCTTTGGCGAGGACTTCAAGAGATTCATTGGCGGCGATGCGCAGTATTTCGCCTTCCTTGGTCAGGCGCATGGTTCGGCTGGTGCGGATGAAGAGTTCCACACCCAGCTGGTCTTCAAGCTCCTTGATCTGGTTTGAGATAGCGGCGGGGGTCACGCCCATGTCATCAGCGGCGCGGGTGAAGCTCAGGTGGCGGGCAGCCGCATCAAAGGCGCGGAGGGTGCGAAGGCCGGGAAAGTGTTCAATCATGGCTGAAATCTGTCCATCTTCAAGTTACATTTGAAGATCGATACACAATTAGTCGTTTTTCCTTTGAATCGCAATGCGCTATGTAACGATCATCAACAATACTTAATGAAAGTTAACGATCATGAACAAGTTCTTCACTGCCGCAGCCCATGCCGTTCGCAACGTCTTTGTTGCTGACCAGGCCACCGAACGCTTCCTCGAAAAGACTTATGTCGACGTGCGCCGCACGGCTCGTCATTGGGGTGCATAAGTTTCCAGCGTCTTCCCAAACCCTCGGTCGCCATTGCGCGATCACTTGAACCTCATCCGTACAGTCATGCGGATGAGGTTTTTTCTTGAGGGTTATTTGCCCTTCCACACCGGCTTGCGCTTTTCAGTGAAGGCTTTGGCACCCTCAAGTTGGTCTTCCGATGCATAGAGCTTGTCGACACTCGGCAGTTTGCGCTTCGTGACCATGTCGAAGGCCTGCTGGATCGGCAGGTGCTGCGTCTCCCGCGCAATTTCCTTGATACAGGCATAAACCAGTGGTGGCCCCTCCGCGAGTTGGGCAGCCAAGGCGCGGGCGCG
>JANMEM010000572.1:0-14691 GCA_031376985.1 Hyphomicrobiales bacterium | reverse complement strand
TCCGGCGTGAGGCCCCGGTTTTTCCAGCCGTCGATGAGGGTCGCCAATTGGCGGGCGGGCCAGCGTTTTTCGTCGATGTTTTCGACTTCAAGCAGTTGTTTGAGGAGGCGCAGCTGGTCGTCCATGTCCAAAATCGAAAAGCCGGATTTGAGACCGCAGAGTTCGGCATGGTTGCGAAGGATCTTGACGCCGATGGAATGGAAGGTGCCAAGCCATGTCATGCCCTCGACCATGCCGCCGATGAGCATGCCGATGCGTTCCTTCATTTCGCGGGCCGCCTTGTTGGTGAAGGTGACGGCGAGAATCTGGTTTGGCCAGGCTTTGCGCATGGTGAGGACGTGGGCGAGGCGCGTTGTCAGCACGCGGGTTTTGCCGGTGCCTGCCCCTGCGAGAACCAGCAGCGGTCCGTCGATGGAGAGTACGGCGTCGCGCTGTTCGGCGTTCAGGCCTTTGAGATATTGTGCGTCGGGTGCCGCCATGGCACGGGAAATGTTGCCGCCGGGTTGGGGCAGGTGCGGTTCGTCGTCAAAGTCGGAAATATCTATCGTCATGCAATGAATATGGGCCTTCCGGGGCGAATCCCCAAAAGGCCCATATAGCAGATGTTCGAGATTTGTTCAGGCTGCGGCGGAATATTCAGTCACTTTGCAGGGGACCGGTTTCTTGAAATTGCGCACTTCCTCAATCGTTGCGTGCCAGTGGGCGGCCATGTCGGTGTCGCCCTGTTTCAGGCAGAATTCCGCGTGGCGAATGGCTTCGTTCAAGGCCTTGGGGCCGTGAGCGAAGACAAGGGCTTCAGCGAAGTGCTGGTATCCATTGTTTGTCATAGGAGCCTCCTTGGTTGGTGCTGTTTTGTAGTTTGCACACTGGAAGCTGAATGGGGCCTGAATTTTACAGGGGTGTGACGATTATGGGGCGGCCTTGCGCGGAATGCCGATTTTGCGTCCGACCAGCGTTGGCACGGGTATTGCTTTGTGATTTGCCGCCATCGCATCAATGCGCGCCTTCACATCATCAGGAAAATTTGAAGTCTTGTGTGCTGTCAAATCTACGTGAGCGACCATGACTTCGAGGATGCAGGTCACCCAGCCTTCGGTCCCGTGTTTCATCTGCTGAACGTAATGTACGCGTTTGTGGTCGTGGTCGAAGATTTGGGATTCGACTGCCACTGGATCGGTGGATTTCATCTCGCGCAAATATGAGCAGTGGGTTTCAAGGGTGAAGAAGCTGCTGTTGGTTGTTTTCACGTAATCCGGCCCCAAGCCGAGTTGGGCGAACATCTGGTCGGCGGCGCGGTCGAACAGCACGCCGTAATAGGCCATGTTGAAGTGGCCATTGTAGTCGATCCACTGGCTTTCGATGGCCATGGTGGTGGAACGGTGCGGCGATGAGACAGGCATGGCGGACTCGTTGTTTTGTGTTAAGTTTCTGGCATGTATATTCGCCCTCTTCACAGCAACACTCAAGACGTGATCAGACGTCTGCACAACCTGTTGGGGGATCGCCTGTCAACGGCCCCTGCAACCCGGGAACAGCATGGCAAGGATTTGACCTGGGCTGAAGGGCACGCACCCGATGCTGTGGCGTTTGTGCAATCAACCGACGAGGTGCAGGCGGTGGTGCAGCTTTGTGCGGAAAAGCGGGTGCCGGTTATTCCATTTGGCACGGGAACTTCGCTGGAGGGACATTTCACCGCGCCGTGGGGTGGAATATCTATTGATCTCAATGGCATGAACCGTATCCTTGAAGTTCATTCTGAAGATCTGGATTGCCGGGTTGAGGCGGGGGTGACACGGAAGGCGTTGAATTCGCATTTGCGTGATCAAGGTTTGTTTTTCCCGATTGATCCCGGCGCTGATGCCTCGCTTGGTGGCATGGCAGCAACACGCGCGTCCGGCACCAATGCGGTGCGTTACGGCACTATGCGCGAAAACGTCATGGGCCTCACGGTGGTGATGGCCAATGGTGAGATAGTGCGCACAGGTGGTCGCGCCAAGAAGTCGTCCGCTGGCTATGATCTGACGCGGCTGATGGTGGGCAGTGAAGGCACGCTTGGCGTAATCACAGAAGTAGCGCTGAAACTTCACGGTATACCAGAAGGCATGGCGGCGGGGGTGTGTTCGTTCCCAAGCGTTGAGGCCTGTTGTCAGACGACCATTGAAACCATTCAGAGCGGTATTCCCGTGGCGCGGATTGAACTGGTGGACACGGCGCATATCAAGGCCATCAACGTTTATTCGAAGCTGATGCTGACAGAAGCGCCGACTTTGTTCGTGGAATTCCATGGCACACCTTCCGGGGTGAAAGAGCAGTCTGAACTGTTTCACAATATTGCCGCGTCGCATGGTGGCGGAGACTTCCAATGGGCAACCAAGGAGGAGGATCGGCTCAAACTCTGGCAGGCGCGGCATGACGCATTCTGGGCCACGAAGTCGATTGCGCCCGGCAAGATGGACGCATTTTCCACTGACGTGTGTGTGCCAATTTCCCGCCTTGCGGAATGTGTTGAAGCCACAAGGGTGGACCTTGAAAACAACAATATTTTTGGTCCGATGATAGGCCATGTCGGCGATGGCAATTTTCATGTGGCAATGTATTGCAACACGGAAGACCCGGTACAGGTCAAAGCTGTGAAGCTGGCTTATGATCGGCTGATCGACCGTGCCTTGGGCATGGGAGGCACTTGCACCGGAGAACACGGCATTGGAAGCGGCAAGCGCAAATATTTGCGCCAGGAACATGGTAATGGTGTTGATGTGATGATCGCCATTAAAAAGGCGCTCGACCCGCAGAACATCATGAATCCTGGCAAAAATGCCGCCCCGGATTTTGCATGAGCATCTGGAAGTCACCGGTATTTTATTTTGGCATAGTGTTGGTGTTCGCAGTGCTTGCGGCTTTGGCAGCACCTTACGTGGTGCCTTGGAACAATTACCGGGCTGACCTGGAAGGCTATGGCCAAAAACTTACCGGGCGGAGCGTGTCCATTGGTGGCGATGTTGCCGTCAGGTTGTTTCCGTGGCCAAGGCTTGAGGCGCAACAGGTGTCCATTGGCAACCCAGACGGATTTTCCGACGACGCATTTGTGAAAGCCGATGTGGTGCGCGTGAAACTTTCGCTTGCAGGCTTGTTCAACGGCACTGTCAATGTTGAAAGTGTTGAAGCGGAAGGTCCACAAGTCAACTTGCAGCGAAATGCTTCTGGTGATGTGAACTGGATTTTTGTACCGAAGGAGCAAGTGACGGGGCAGGGGTTGCTGTCACGGGTAAAACTTGACCAGATTGTGATCTCAGGCGGCCTGGTGTCGTTTGACGACTTACGTAATGCACATTCAACAGTATTCACAGGGCTTGATGCAACACTTTCGGCACAATCGGTGTTGGGGCCATGGCGCATGAAAGGCCAAGGCAAATGGAATGAAATGCCGGTTGGTATTGTGGTCACCACCAACGAAAAAAAAGGCCTTGAACCGCTCAAATTCACGGTAAAAGCCGCGCCGCTTGAAGTGTCATATCCCTTGTTCTCGATTGAAGGAGATTGGGACGGCACACGTTTCAAAGGCGCTGCACGCATGGATCCGCAGCAGGAGACGGGCGAGAAAAGCAGTGCCGAAGGCGCATTCAAACCTTTGGCCATGCAAGCAGATATCGAAGCATCAACGGAGCGGTTGAGCTTTCTGAAAATCCGCATTGCCCCCGCAGACAGGAAAGACAGCGGAACTTTGATCGAAGGTGACGCTGTCATTGAATTTGGCACGCAGGCTCAAGCGCGGGTTGCCCTCACATCTCCACGCATCAACATGGACACGCTGCTTGGTGCATCGGCCATGCAGCAATGGCGGGATGGTGGATTTTTAAGAGTTGCAAATCAACTTTTGGCCGATCTTCCAGTCAAATTGGTCACAGACTACCGACTGAACGTCAGTACACTGACGAGCGGTGGACAAGCCTTGAATGATGTGCGCCTGACGGGGAACCTGCAGAAGGAGGCTATCCGCGTCACTGAGTTTGCAGCGGAGTTGCCCGGGCGGTCCGTTGGTATTTTTGACGGCGTCATTTTCCCCGGCAGGGATGCTGCCCAAGTTAGCGGAAAGATCAAATTCGAAAGCGGCGACAGTCGCGCATTCTTGAGTTGGCTCTCACCGGACTGGCGTACGCGAGTTGAAGAACATTGGACAGGAAGTCGGGGTCGGCTCGATGTACAGTCCGGTACTCTGGATTGGTCGAATGATGTTTTTGCACTTTCGAATGTGGTCTACACATTTGATGGATCACCGGGACGTGCTTCATTGACGTCGCGAAGTGGAGTTGAACCAGCTCTTGAGGTGTCAGTTGATGCGGGGCAACTCGACATTGACAGTCTCGTGCCCAATGGTTGGTCGCTGGTTCGTGATGGTGGGGTGCCATCACTGATGAGTGTCATTGCGCAAGATACAAATGCATCGACAGTCAAGCACCGCGTCACCGTCCGTGCGGCTTCGGTTTTATTGAATGGCGTCACGGCGCAGGACGTTGCGATTGATGTGGCGTCAAGGGCGAGTGGTTTTGAAATCAAGTTGCTCGATGTTGGAAATGTGGGTGGTGCACGCTTGCGCGGTGGCGGTGCATTGTTGGACCAAGGGAGCGGCCCCGAGGGCACTTTGAATTTTCATCTTGATGCACAAGACCCGCGAGGTTTTTTGCGGTTGGTTGGACTGGAATATGGTGCGGGCAACTGGACAGAAGCTTTGGGACAGACACGTTTTGACGCCGACATTACGGCTCTGCCACAAAAAAGCGGGCCCGAAATTGAAGTTGTTGCGCGGGGTTCAAGCGGGGCGCTCAATGCCGATGTGGTAGTGCGTGCGCGATTTCTTGAAAAGGGGCGCGGTACAACTCTGGCAGCATCAGGCGGTTTGAACAGTGCTGACAGTGCCGCGCTTGCAAAATTGGTGGGCATTGTTCCGGCGGGCAGCGTGGGGCCGGGGGATGTGAAGTTCGAATTCAACGGGTCCGTGGATCAGGGATTTGCATTTTCAACCACAGTAAAAGCCTTGGACGCTGTTTCGGAGTTGGCAGGCACAGTGGATTTGAAGCAGCCCTATTTCGGCGTTTCCGGAAAAGTCTCTACGAAGGCGGTTGATGGTCGAGCTTTTCTTGGCGCTGCTGGTGTGCCCTTGAACATTTCGTCTGGGCAACCACTTGATCTTTCGGCGCGCATTGTCGCTATCGATGGTGGCATATCGCTGCAAAATTTGAATGGTCATGTGGCGGGTCGGCGTTTTTCGGGTATTGCTAGCTTGACTGCTGCGGGTGAGGTGCAGGCCAATTTCGACACGGACTCACTCGGTGTAAAAGAGGCAATGGCGCTGGCTTTCATGCCGTGGGATGGTCCTGTGGTTGATCTGTCACAGGGCTTTGCCGAGCTTGAAGCCGATGCAATCAAAGGCGAAATCTTGATCAATCCTGTGCAGTTTGAAACGGGGTCAGGTGCTGTACTTCCCGAAGTCGTTGTTGGCATAGGGTTTAAAAGCAACAAGCGACGGCTTTGGATGACTGCGGTTGGAGATCAAGGGCTGAAACTGGAAGTCGTGTTGACGCCGCGTGGTTCAAGCCATGATGTGGAGGGAACGTTGCGTTGGCCCGTCGATCTCGCCAATGTTCTCAAAACCGCAACGGGCACCGCTTTGACCAAAGGTGGTCTTGTTGTAGAAGGTAATTTCAAAACCACGGGCGGCAGCCCGGCAGCGGCCTTGGCAGCGGTGGAGGGGAAGGGCAATTTCTGGCTGTCCGACAGTTCCTTGCCCCGGATGACTCTTGATGGCTTGGCTGCTGGTGTTTTCGCGGCGAAAACGCCGGATGCTTTATCCCTTGCACTGTCCAAGCTCGATAGTCCTCCCGGAACTTCAATTGGTCAGCGCATTGGCAATTATTCAATTGCCAATGGTGAAGTCACGTTTTCAGCGATTGCGCCAACGGCAGAAGGCGTTTCAGGAACTATTGCACCCCAACTTGATTTGACATCAGGTGAAGTGAAAATCGTGTCTACGCTTGCGTTGACCGCCAAACCTGAATTGCCGCCAGTCACGATTACCTACGCGGGCTCTTCCGGCAACATGGAAGTGCGGAGTGGCGTCTCGGCACTAGCCGCAAAATTGGGTTATGAGTTGCTGTCCAGGGAAATGGCCGAGCTCGAGCGCTTGCAGCGCGAACAGCAGGCCAATGCAGACAAGGAAGTTGCGCAGCGGAAGTTGGATGAACAACGCTTTGCCGACTATCAATCCACAAAAGCCGAGTTGCGGGAACACACTCGACTTCGCCGTTTTCAGGCTTCGGAGCGTGAAAAGCGCGCGAAAGCCTTGCAGGATGTTGTGGATGCAGCTTTGAAAAATGGTCCCTCATTGGCGCGGTTGGAACTGCAACGTCATGCAAGGCAATTGGAAGTGAGGCGAGGTTTGAAACTTTTTCAGCCTTGAACAGTATTTTGGTTGAGCAACCAGACGCGAATGGCGGATGACAAGTTGCGAGTACCCCGCGACGTGTCAATTTCAGCAACGAGAGCTGCGATGGACAGGTTCTTCGCTTTTGCTGATACGCTGAGTGCGGCCCAGAATTCAGGTTCCAGCGAAACAGAAGTCCGGTGGCCGGCTATTGAAAGTGATCGCTTCAAATCGCGAGGCATCATTCTGGCTTGCGCTTGTGGCCATCGAGAAGTTTTGCCGCATTGGCAGCTTCAGCTTTTGCCAGCAGTTTTTCTGATTTGGTCCGGCCAAATTTCTGGCGGTTTGCCTCCGCGACTTTGTCATCCTGATCGCGGGCTTTTATTTTGCGGAAACGCCTGAGATTGATGATGTCAGCCATTTTTCCACTCAACCCTATTCAGGGCACCGCAGCACAGTTTTTATCAGTCTCTAACTTTGCACCTACCAGATGGTCCAGCATAACCCGCACAATGCAGGCTTCACGCTTGCGGTCGCTCTGGATCATGTCGGGCGAAGTGTATCTGGCAATCATATTGTTGTGGTAGACGTGAACCTGATTGTTGCCGATGGCCCCCAAGACGATCATCTGTTGCATGGGATCAACCAAAAGCGCGCCTTTCTTCTCAACTTTCCATGACGCAAAATCAGCAGTTGCGCATGACTTCGCAATCTCGAAACTGGCTTTGTCAGGAATTCGACCTTGCGGGGTGCAGCTTCTGACGTTGTCTGCAATGCCGTCTATGACAATATCGAGGCCAAGCGGATTAGGCGATTTGACACCCGCCATTTTTTCGAGAAATGCCGGTTTGAAAACCGCATGAATCGTTGCACCTTTTTCATCTTCTTCAACTGTCGGCACCGTGACCAAGCCATTTGCTTCGTGGACCGGCGTGATCGACTGGCCTCTGAAGCTGAAGCTCTGAGCTTCCGGAACGATCTCATCCATTGCAAGATAGAAAATCGGAAGCATCAGGAGAACAGCAAAAATTCCAATCAGCGTGGTTTTACTCATGACGGCCCCAGCATGTTTTCAGGTCTAACAATGGCGTCGAAGTCATCAGCCGGTATGCCTTCTTTGATGGCTTCCTCGCGCAGCGTGGTGCCGTTCTTGTGGGCGGTCTTGGCGATCTTCGCGGCCCGGTCATAACCGAATTTCTCTTTCAAAGGCGTTACCAACATCAGCGAATTTGCAAGTCCCCTCGCAATATTATCGAGACGGGGTTCGATGCCGACAACGCAGTTTTCGGTGAAGGACACGGATGCGTCAGCAAGTAGGCGCACAGATTGCAGGAAGTTGTAGGCCATGACGGGATTGAACACATTAAGTTCAAAGTGGCCTTGGGAGCCCGCGAAACTCATGGCCGCATTGTTGCCATGGATTTGTACTGCGACCTGAGTGAGTGCTTCCGACTGGGTGGGGTTGACTTTGCCCGGCATAATCGACGAACCGGGTTCGTTTTCAGGCAGGGATAATTCACCCAAACCCGCTCGCGGGCCTGAACCGAGGAAGCGGATGTCATTGGCAATCTTGAAACAACTCATGGCCACAGAGGTGATGGCACCATGGGTCATCACCATGGCGTCGTGGGCGGCCAGGGCTTCGAACTTGTTCGGAGCCGTGGTGAACTTCAGATGGGTGATAGCTGCAATGCGCTCCGCCACTTTATCGGCAAAGCCGATTGGAGCAGCAAGACCTGTTCCCACCGCGGTGCCACCTTGTGCAAGTTGCATCAAATCGGGAAGAGTTTGTTCTATCCGTCTGATACCATTGTCTATTTGTTGCGTGTAGCCGGAGAATTCCTGACCTAGAGTAACGGGTGTTGCATCCTGCGTGTGGGTGCGGCCAATCTTGATGATGTGCTTCCAGGCCTGTGCCTTGTCGTTTAGCGCGTTGCGCAGTTGCTGCAGGGCAGGGAGCAATCGATGGATGATTTCCTCGGCGCAGGCTATGTGCATGGCGGTGGGGAACGTGTCGTTGGACGACTGGCTCATATTGACGTGGTCATTCGGGTGAACGGGCTTCTTCGACCCCATCTCACCGCCCAGCATTTCGATGGCACGGTTTGAAATCACTTCATTTGCGTTCATGTTGGATTGCGTGCCGGAGCCTGTTTGCCAAACCACCAATGGAAAATGAACATCGAGTTTACCCTCAATGACTTCCTGCGAAGCCTTGATGATGATATCACCAAGTTTTGGATCAAGCTTGCCAAGCGCCATATTGGTTTCGGCGGCGGCCCGTTTGACGATGCCCAAGGCACGGACGATGGCAGCGGGCTGTTTTTCCCAACCGATTTTGAAGTTTTGCAACGAGCGCTGGGCCTGTGCACCCCAATACTTGGAAGCATCAACTTCTATGGGGCCAAAGGTGTCGGATTCGGTGCGGGTGGTTTTTGCCATGATCAGCCTCGATTTGAATGTTGCACTGCAATAGCATGCAAGGCATAGCGAGTCAGGTGAAAACCGGATTGCTCCAGGCCCGCTTCCCGGCATTGTCGATCACCACAACCCTGAACCAGGGGCTGGTTTTTTCCATCATCCAGCCGTCTTGCAGTTTACGCATATCCAAAACCGCACCTGTCAGGGCGCGGCCCATTTTTACGGCGGTGCGGGAAATGCCGCAGACCACGGCGATTGTGTCGACGGGTGAACAGGAGACATGCAGTTCATGGCCGTCAAGCACGATGTCGTGAAGTTTCGGACCCTGTGATGAGTAGTAGTCGCCGCGCTTCAAGGCCGCGAGTAACACATCAGGATCGAGACTTTCCGCTTTTACATGCACCCAACCTCCGAAGTGATCGGCATTTTTAAAGTGGGCGTCATCGGTGGCGAAAGCCGTGAGGTGGCGGTTGCCTTCGTTGAGCAATTGATCAAGCAGATAGAATCCATCGCCACGGTCGCATTCGACGGCGCAGCCGTGGTTATAGATTTCAACGGCGTGCGCAAACGAAAGTGCGCGACCGTCTTCGATGGTCAGTTGAGACCACGCCGGGTGGGCAATACCGACAAAGGCACCTGAATCGGCGGCGCGCTTGGCAATTTGTGGTCCGGTTTCGCCTGGTTGCACGGGCGCAAAATCCAATGGCAGACCTGCTGCCACGATGTGCCACCACTCACCTGCAGTCGTGACCGGGGCGTGAAGTTCTGCACCCAGAATTGTGGTGAAGTCGTTGCCGCGCATCTGGCGCGTGTCAGCGATGGGATAGTTGAAATGGTGGGTGAAGTGGTCGGAGATCATGACGAAATCATAACCCACGGCCTTGTAACGGTCCACGACGTCATCAAGCGGCAGGGCACCGTCGGAAAGATTGGAATGGGTATGCAGGTTGCCGCGCCAGAAGCGACCGGGGATGGAGAAGGGGGAGATTGATTTCATCACACACTCATTTGCATGCCCAGTTCAACCACGCGGTCTGCCGGGATTCGGAAGAATTCTATGGCTCTGGCAGATTGATTTGTCAGCATGATGAATATGCGTTGCTGCCAGAACGGCATGGCAGAGCGGGGGTTTAAACGGATTGATCGGCGGCCAAGGAAATAGCTGGCCTGGCGTGGGTCAATTTCAAGCCCAAACTCTTTGCAGGCGCGAAGAGCGCGGGGAACATCAGGCTGTTCCATATAACCGAAATAGGACTCGACGATCCATGCACCGAGAGCTGTCTGGCGGGCCTTGACGCGTTCGCCTTCGTGGCGTGGTTCATCAGTGGTTTCAACAGTCATGAATACCAACTTGTCGTGCAGAACACGGTTGTGTTTCAGGTTGTGCATCAAAGCTGACGGGGCAAAGCGATTGTCGGTTTGCATAAACACCGCAGCACCGGCCACACGGGTGGGGGAGCGCCGCTCAAGGCTTTCCAGCAGGCCTTCGAGTTCAACAGACTCCTTGACCAGTTTTTGCGCCAGCAATCTGCGACCTTTCATCCACGTCAGCATAAGCAAAATAATCGTGGTGCCGATCAACACTGGCATATAGCCGCCATGGATGATCTTGAATGCGTTGGCAGCACCGAAGGTCAGTTCGATGGCGAGGATCAGAAACAAGGCGGGCATGGCGAACCATCGCGGGAAGGTGCGCGCTTTCCAGAAAAAGATGAGCGCCAGAATCGAGTCGACCACCATGGAAGTATTCACCGCCACGCCATAGGCGGACGCAAGATTGGACGATGACTGGAACACCAGCACCAACAAAATGACGCCGACAAGAATAAGCCAGTTGATTTGACCGACGTAAATCTGTCCGGCCTCTTCCTCGCTGGTATGGGTGATTTCCATGCGGGGCAACAAGCCCAGTGACATGGCCTGCTGGGCAATCGAGAAGGCTCCGGTAATGACGGCCTGAGACGCGATGACCGTCACCATTGTTGCGAGAATGACCAAGGGAATGAGCCCCCAGGACGGCGCCATGAGGAACAGCGGGTTTTCGACAGCTTCTGGGTGGGATATTACAAATGCACCTTGACCGAGGTAGTTCAGTATCAATCCCGGCATCACCACAAAAGCCCAAGCCAAGCGAATGGGTGTACGGCCAAAATGGCCCATGTCGGCATAAAGTGCTTCACCACCTGTGACTGCCAGAAACACACCGCCGAATACCAGCAGGGCAAGTCCCGGCTGCTCAACCAACATGCGAATGCCGTACCACGGATTGAAGGCAGCAAAGATTTCCATGTCGTCAAAAATGTGGAAGATACCCAACACGCCGAGAACGGCAAACCACACGATGGTGATGGGTGCGAAGAGCGATGCAACGCCTGCTGTGCCTTTATACTGGAATGTGAATAGAGTGATCAGGATGGCGAGCGTCAATGGAACGACGAGAGGCTCAAAACCCTGGTTGATGACGGTCAGGCCTTCGACTGCCGACAGAACGGACATGGCGGGCGTGATCATGGCATCGCCAAAGAAGAATGCTGCGCCGATGATACCAAGACCAAGAACGATGCCGCCCTTCTTTTTGAGGAGTGTTTCCACCAAGACAACAAGAGAAAGAATACCACCTTCGCCGCGGTTGTCAGCGCGCATCAGCATGATGACATATTTGAGCGTCACGACAATGAGCAGTGCCCAGATCAACAGGGACACGACGCCAAGAACGGCGAGGCGCAAATCGCCACCTGCCTTCATGACGGGATGCAATGCTTCACGCATGGCGTAGAGAGGGCTTGTGCCGATGTCGCCATAGACCACACCCAAGGTGGCGAAAGCCATTTTGACGGTGTTTTTCTTTTCGTCCGAATGTTCGGCAGTCGTAGCGTTATTCATATGAGCCTACCCCCAGCAGGCACCGAACGAAAAGTCGCGCGCTTTATGGCGCTGCGATTACGGCGCGGCATTCAGCAGGAAGACCAGAGAGAGTCAAGGGTGGCACAGGTTTCGGCTTGACCTTTGGCGGGTTAGGATCAGGTCTCCGGGGTTTCCATGGCACATCGCTCATCCAATAGGCCAGCTCTTTGCCGCAGCCCGTTCCGTCGTCCGGCTTAGGGGTCCACTGATCCTTGCAACCAACCATGCCTGTGGGGCATTTCATGCGGATGTGGAAGTGATAGTTGTGACCATACATGGGGCGCACTTTGGCCAGCCACGAGCGATCCCCAGTGGCCCACTTGCACAGCTCAGCCTTGATGGGTGGATGCACAAAAATCCGGGCGACGCGATCATACTTTGCCGCACGCCGCACCAGTTGCGCCCGCGTCTCTGTCCAGGCTTTAGGATCGATTTCAGAACGGTTTTTCACCATCAGTCTTGCGGAAATTGTTTCGCGTTCCTTGCCCGTCAAAACACGGTCCGGCATGGGCGTGAACCAGATATCGGCATCAAGTCCAATCTGGTGGCTGGCGTGTCCGGTCAGCATTGGCCCTCCGCGGGGCTGGGAAATATCACCGACGAGCAAACCGTTCCATTCGCCTGCGGCCTTGGCTTTCGTGCCTAAGTCTTCAAGCAGTGCAATCAAATCGGGGTGGCCCCAATTTCGGTTGCGAGATACACGCATGACCTGCCACGCATCACCATTTACAGGGATCGCTTTGGCGCCTGCGAGGCAACCACGCGCATAGGTGCCGATTGCGCGAGCCTGCATGTCGGCCGGAGCCTTCTGTCTGCCGAACAGCTTTTTTGCCGGAAGCGCCAACGCTGACTTCATATCCTTGGGCGGCGGCACAGCCATGTCGCTCAGCATCTTGATGTTTGATACATCTTGCGCCGTTGCGGGCGTCGTGAGCGCAAAACACACCAACACCACGCGGGCAAGTTTACTTTTTACGGAATGCATCAAGGGAAATAACTTTCTGTTCTGAAACAGCGGCAACGTCTTCGTCTTTCGCTGCAGTGTCAGAAAGCTTTTCCCCAGCTGGCTTTCCGGTCATGTCAACAACTTCGCCCTGTTTGGGTTCTTCGGACTCGTCGATGGGCACGACTTCAAACTGCAACCCGAACTGCACATAGGGGTCAAGAAAACCCTTGATGGAGTTGAAAGGTACGATCAGCTTTTCCGGAATATTGTCGAATGACAATTCCACCTCGAAACGATCTTCATAAATATTGAGGTTCCAGTACTGGTGCTGGAGCACCACCGTCATTTCACGAGGGTAGCGTTCAGCAATGCGCGGGCTCAATCCCACACCCGGATATTTCGTGTTGAAAGCGATATAAAAATGATGTTCGCCGGGCAGGCCTGTTTTCTGGATCTTGCGCAACGCATCGCGCACCACACCGCGCAAGGCATTTTGCGCCAGTTGGTCATATCGCATCAGGTCTTCGGCCATCGTTCTGCAAACTCTAGGGTTAATCGACTCAAAGGCCATACATAGCCTTTACGGCAGGGTAATGTCACGCCTTGGTGGTTTTGTGTATTGGATCAGCGTGAATTACAGAGACAAGTCATGAGGATCTGCTCCAGTGCACCTCTTGCAATCCTATGGTATCACGGCCTGAATTTTTGCAGCAATTCAATCGAACCCAAATCGCGGGGAAATTCGGCAATGTACCAACGATTCATGTTCACAGTGCTTTTCATGGGCCTCCTGCACACATTGGCCAAAGCAAATGAAGAACCTGCGATTCCGTTTGTGGACGGTCGCTGGAACGGGGGCGTCGAAACCAGTCCAGACGGCAAAGGTCTTGAAGAGTGTTGGGCCCGCACGACTTTCAGGGATGGCACCGCACTGATGCTGGCAAAACGAAGCGACGGGATATGGCATCTGAGATTATCAAATCCGACTTGGCGGCTGCCGCCTTCCCGCCGATACGCCATGGTCGCGCATGTCGATTTCTATCCCCAACTTCATGTTGCCGCCGAAGCCAAGAGCCAGACACTGCTGGAGATAGCAAACCTTGATCAGATTTCTCTCCTGGGACTTATCGAGAATGGACACACAATCATTCTCACGTCCGACGGCTTCAATGAAAAGTATGACCTTGAAGGCAGTGCCAAGGTTATCGAGAAGATTCGAAACTGTTTCGCCGATTAGCCAGCTGCTGAAAGGTCGCAGTACCAAGGGCGTAAGCTTCATTGCAAATTTCAATGTTAACGTACATCGAGGCCGCGATAATGCGAAACCGCCGAGGATTTGAGCAGTTACTGTGTCTGATTATGTTCACTTCATACATGTGGTGGCATCGGCCGAAGCCGACAATGGTCAGGGTTTAGAGCATGGAATTCGTTCCAGTCCGCCCGAAACTTGCGCCAATAACTTTTAATGGCATGAAGTTACTTCTTGGCGATTACAATATAGCCCCGGGTTTTGTTGTCATTGTCTTTGTCGGTGGTGTTCATGGCGTTGAACAGGTCGGCGGTTCTCACCCACACTGGTGGATATTTGTAGCGAGCCACGTCGAGAATGAGGAAGCGGTCGGTCTCCTTGTCGAAAGCAGCGAGCGGAGAAATATGCCCGCCCTTTTCCTGGCCAATGGCTTTGCGCAGATAGTTGATGATGACGAAGTGGCCCGGGGTTGCCAGCGCCGCTCTTGCCTCGGCGCGGAACGTGTCGACCGAGCTATCAGCAGCATGGCTAAGTTTTACGGTTACAGGAAAAGTCCCGATCATTCCTGCAAGCTGATCAACGGTAATGCCTTGCTTCTTGATCAACTCAAGTGGAATGATTTTTTCGGTTTCAGGAGTCAGCACGTTGTCTTGCGTGAAAGTGCGGTACGGGTCATAGGCGGGAACGGCAGGGGCGGGCAGTTCCATGGCGTTCAAGATCATTACCGTGCTGGCCACACCGCAAAAGGCTTGA
>JANMEM010000484.1:0-2815 GCA_031376985.1 Hyphomicrobiales bacterium | reverse complement strand
GGACCAGAGGTTGAAAGAAAGCGTGCGCGAGGAGACCTTGGCACTGCTTCGCGAAACCCGGGCAACTGCTTTGCTGGTCACCCATGATCCGGATGAGGCGCTGGCTTTCGCCGATACGATTCACGTGATGGAGGCAGGGCGCATCGCACAAAGCGGCTTGCCGGATGATTTGATTCACCGCCCGAACAGCCGCAACGTGGCGCGGTTTTTCCGCAACTACAATAGTTTTAATGCCGTCGTTGCCAAAGGCCAGGTGGCAACGCC
The DNA here is from genome assembly GCA_031376985.1 of Hyphomicrobiales bacterium. GTDB lineage: Bacteria > Pseudomonadota > Alphaproteobacteria > Rhizobiales > Aestuariivirgaceae > Aestuariivirga. Next base: position 2,551 of record JANMEM010000484.1, on the reverse strand, counting down.
GCTTGGCAACCTGGCGGCTGACGCATTCCGGGATGGCGACAAGGTGGAAGTGATGATTGCTCCCAACGCCATCATCTTGACCAAGGGGACGACAGCAACCATCGTTGAAAACCGTGACCTTGGCGTTCTACGCCGCATCATGGTGCGGTTGCATGCCAATGACCAACTTTTGTTAATTCATGCGGATTATGCCGGGATGGGTGAAGTCGGCCTTGCCCTGACAGGGCAGGACACCCACATCTTCAAGGCGGATGTCACAGTTGTAACATGAACGGCGGTTGCAGCGGCTATGGCTTTCTGCGATAGTTGGACTCCACAGTGCTGGAAACGGCGCAGATACAGATTTAGGAGTGAGTGATATGGGTGGTTTTTCCTGGTGGCATTGGGTTATTTTGCTGGTTGTGGTGCTGGTTTTGTTCGGCGGCAAAGGCAAAGTCTCTGACCTGATGGGCGACGTTGCCAAGGGCATCAAGAGCTTCAAAAAGGGCCTTGCAGACGATCCAACAGAAGCTGCCGCTGCTGACGCCAAATCACTGGCCAATGACGCCGCGGAAGCCGTCAAACAAAACGCAGACAAAGTCAAAAGCTGAAACGCCTGAACCGTTTCAGGCGGAGTGAACCACCATGTTTGACTTCGGCGTTGGCTATTCCGAAATGTTCGTGCTTGCGGTGATCGCAGTCATCGTCATCGGCCCGAAAGACTTGCCAAAAGTGCTGCGTACATTTGGCCAGTTCATGCGCAAAGCCAAGGGCATGGCGCGGGAATTTCAGGGCCATGTTGACTCCGCCATGAAGGATGCTGGCGTTGACGGCTTGAAAAAAGACCTGACCGAAATGAAATCGGTCATGTCTGCTTCCGTTGCAGCGCCGGGCGGCGTTGTGGGGGCCGCAACCCTGTCGCCTTCGTCCAGCTATGCCTTGTCTTCGTCGCAAAAGGATTTCGAATCTTACTTCGGCTCCACGGGTGCTGAAGGTGAAACTCGCGTGGGCGGCAGCAAGGTAGCCACCAATTCATGAGCAAAGACGAAATCGACGCCTCGGAAGCGCCGTTGATGGACCACCTGCTTGAATTGCGCAGCAGGCTGGTGTGGTCGGTGGCGGGTTTCGCGCTTGCCTTTATCGTGAGTTTCTATTTTTCGTCGGATCTGCTGGCGCTGCTGATCAAGCCCTTCAAATGGGGCACCGGCGCAGACGTCAGCCTGATTTCGATCAAGCTGCTTGGTGTATTTCTGGTGAAACTGAAGATTGCAATGTTTGGTGGCATGTTCATTGCATTTCCGCTGATTGCAACACAGATGTACAAATTCATGGCGCCGGGCCTCTATAAATCCGAGCGGCAGGTATTGGCTCCCTATCTGTTTGCAACGCCCATATTTTTTGTGTTGGGCGCGGCACTGGTCTATTTCTTCCTGCTGCCAGTGGCGATAAAGTTTTTCTACTCGCTGGCGGCGGGCACTGGCTCTGACGGGCAAGCTGGAATTACTCTGATGCCAGACGTCGAGGCCTATCTCGACTTCGTGATGATGTTGATTCTGGCCTTTGGCCTGACCTTCCAGCTCCCTGTGGTGCTGACACTGCTTGGTCAAATTGGCGTGGTGACAGCGGCACAATTGCGCTCGGGCCGCCGTTTTGCGGTGGTCGGTGTGTGTGCGGTAGCGGCAGTTATTACACCACCCGATCCAATTTCCATGCTCGCCATGGCCGTACCACTCGGCATGCTCTACGAACTTGCAGTTTTCGCCGTATCGATCCTCGAAAAGCGCCGCACTGCTGCCAAGGCCAAGGAAGCAGCGAAGGAAGCTGCGGAAGAAGCTGCTGAGGCTGCCGCCGAGGCCGCGAAAGAACAGGCAAAGTTGCCGATAAATCCTGTTTGAGATTACAATTGCGTTCTGCCAATAGAGCCTCTCACACGATTGGTCATTGTGGCCCTCATCTTAATTCCGTCATCTTGGCGTATGCCGGGATCCTGCCAGCCGCCAGCAACACTGTGGCAAAGCTGGATTCCCGCCTTCGCGGGAATGACGAGCAGGGTGTGGCGCTGTAGGCCAAATTAACAGGACCACATCATGCACGATATCAAGGCCATCCGCGATAATCCCCAAGCCTTCGACGCTGGCCTTGCCCGGCGTGGTCTCGCCGCACTGTCACCATCCTTGCTCGATCTCGACCAGCAAAAACGTGCTGTGCAGAACACTCTGCAAGACATGCTGAGCCGTCGCAATGCGCTGTCCAAGGACGTGGGCGAGGCGATGAAAAAGGGTGAGAAAGAAAAGGCGGAGTCCATCAAATCCGAAGTGGCCGGACTGAAGGATGCTTTGGGGCATAACGAGGAGATTGAACGGCAGCTCACGATCAAACTCAATGACGCATTGGCCGCCATTCCCAATATTCCTTTCGATGAAGTTCCGGACGGTGTGGACGAACATGGCAATATTGAAGTGCGGCGCTGGGGCACACCTCCCGGCCACAACTTCGAACCGCGTCAGCATTTCAATATCGGTGAAACCCTTAAAATGATGGATTTCGAAACGGCGGCCAAAATTGCTGGCGC
>JANMEM010000479.1:0-6029 GCA_031376985.1 Hyphomicrobiales bacterium | reverse complement strand
CGGCCTGATATTTTTCGCGGGCTTCGGCGTGTTTGGTTTGCTGGTCGAGAGAGGCCCCCAACACCGACAATGATTGTGCGTCACGCGGATTTAATTCTACTGCGCGTGTCAAGGTGTTGATTGCGCCTTCAGCATCACCCGCTGACAACAATGCGCGTCCGAGTTGGGACTGGGCTTGCGCCTCACCCAACGTTTGGGACGCCGTGCTTCGCAAAACATCAATCTGTGTGGTTTTCTGGCCAAGCTGGTCGAGACTTGTGGCATAGGCAATGGCCACATTCACCTGCGTCGGGTCAGATTTCCATTGCTTGCTCAGGGCTTCCGTTTTCTTGAACGACGGGCCGACTGTTGTTGTCGAAGCCGTGCTCAGAGGATCAGCTTCGAGACTGGCGGATTTGTTCTGGCAACCGCCAAGCAAAAGCGCTGCTGCCACTACCGTGGCAACGCTAAACTTATGCGCAACATTTTTTATCTGAATGCCGACCATGCCGAACTCCAACCCCGCAAGGGCCTAGAATGGGCGCTCAGTTCTCAACAAAACCTTAACCATACGTGTTAAGAATTGGAAAACTGATTTGGAGATGACACTGTGATCGATGCTGCTGAAATTTTGCTGCCCACCAAGACCAAGAATGCCGTGCCACTCCGGGTGATAGCGGCGGCGGACTGGGCAGTGGCCAGGGCGGGCATGGACAAGACCGTGCAGAATTGGGCAACGGCACAAGGCTTTGAGGCTTCGCCGTTGTCACTGTTGCAGGTTATTGCAAAAGATGGCGGACTAGCTGAGGTTCTGGTTGGTGCACCGCGTGCCGATGATGATCCATTTGCACTCGGCGCCATTTCATCGAAACTCGCTGCTGGCAGCTATTGCTTTGTCGAAACTCCTGCTCAAGCGGAACTGGTGGCGCTGGGCTGGTGCCTTGAGCTTTACAAGCACGACCCCTTCCGTTCCACAAAAGTGAAAGCGGCAAAACTGGTTTGCCCGAAGGGTGCGGATCGCGATCTGGTTTTGGCCTTGTCGAACGCCAGCTTTGATGTGCGAGACCGCGTCAACCTGCCTGCCAACCTGTTTGGACCACATGAATTGGAAGCCGCTGCGCGTAAAACTGCGAAAGCGCATGGTGCCAAATTCAGCGTCATAACAGGAGCCAAACTTGAAAAGGATTTTCCGCTTATCCACGTGGTTGGTGCTGCTTCACCACGGGCTCCGCGGCTGATTGATTTTACTTGGGGCAATCCGAAACATCCAAAGGTGACACTGGTTGGCAAGGGCGTTTGCTTTGACACGGGTGGTTTGGACATCAAGCCATCCGCTGGCATGCTGCTCATGAAGAAAGACATGGGTGGTGCTTCCAATGTGTTGGGACTTGCGCAATTGGTTATGGGGGCAAAACTCAAGGTGAGACTTCGTGTGCTCATTCCTGCTGTCGAAAATTCCATCGCCGGCAACGCCTTCCGGCCCGGTGATGTGTTCAGAACGCGAAAAGGCCTGACTGTTGAAATTGGAAACACCGATGCCGAAGGAAGATTGGTGTTGTGTGAGGCGCTGGCTTTGGCTGACGAAGAATCGCCGGAATTGATTGTCGACATGGCCACTCTCACAGGTGCTGCCCGTGTGGCGCTGGGGCCGGATTTGCCGCCATTCTATACCGATGATGATGTGGTTGCTGCCAGCTTGGCCATGCACGCGGGCAAAACCAATGATCCTTTATGGCGCATGCCGTTGTGGCGCGCCTACAACGCCATGATTGAAACGCCGATTGCCGATATCAACAATGCGGGTCAGGGCGGCTTTGCGGGTTCGATCACAGCAGCGCTTTTTCTGCGGCGCTTCGTTGAAAAGGCCAAAGCCCATGTACATTTCGACATCTTTGCCTGGGTGCCAACGGCGAAGCCAGGTCGGCCCAGGGGCGGAGAGCAGCAGGGCATGCGGGCCCTTTTCAGTTATCTGACAGAACGTTACGGCGCATAATATGCTTGCCATGGCATCACAATTAGAGTGGAATGAAACGGTTCCGAAACGAGTTTTCGAAAGTGGTTTGCGTAACATGGCCATGCGATTTTCCTCAACACAGTCATTGCAGCTTTGGCACGATGTGGCGCTTGCTCAAGTCAAGGATGATGAGCCTGATTTGTCGGTGCGGCAGATCTGTATTCTTTTGACGATTTATCTTGAAGCGCCGCCACACACGGTGCGCGACCTTGCAGGCAAACTTGATGTGTCGAAACCTGTGGTCACCCGTGCGCTTGATTCCATGGGCAAGCTTGGGCTTGTGTCGCGTCGCCGGGATGAGGAGGACAAGCGCAATGTTCTCGTGCAACGTACCGTGAAGGGAGCGCTCTATCTTGAACGCCTCTCTGACCTCATTGCGGAAAAAGCGGACCTCGTATGAGTGATATTGACAAAAGACTGTTTGCTGTGAGGCCGGACCTTGCCGATGCACGATTGAAGGGTCGATGTGAATCAGTGCGCTTTGTCGAGGGCGTTCCGGCGCAATGCGCGTTGCCTGTGGCTGGTGTGTTTCGCAGTCCCGCTGATGACGCCATGCAACTCACGCAAATGCTGTTGGGTGAACCCCTGTTGGTGTTTGAACAAAACAACGGCTGGTCGTGGGTGCAACTCGATGGTGACAGCTATGTGGGTTATGTGCGGGACGCTTCCTTGCGCGATGCAAAGACCACGCGCACGCACCGGGTCAGCGTACCGCTGTCTCATCTTTACTCCAAAGCCGATATCAAAACCCAACCCGCTATTGCAGTTCCAATGAATGCGGAGCTTTGCGTGACGGGTTCAAGTGGTGACTTTCATGTGCTGGCATCAGGTCGACATATTTTTGCGGCGCATACTCAAGTGGGAATGCTGACCGATTTCGTTTCAGTGGCGGAACAATTTCTGCTCACGCCTTATCTCTGGGGCGGCAAGACTGTGATGGGCATAGACTGTTCCGGCCTCGTGCAAACAGCGCTACACGCCTGCGGCATTGATGCTCCCCGGGACAGTGACATGCAGGAACAGGGACTGGGTGCTGACGTTTCAGCTGAAAAAAGGCAACGCGGAGATCTTATATTCTGGAAGGGCCACGTCGGCATCATGCAGGACGCGAAGACACTCTTACACGCCAATGGTCACGATATGTTGGTGGTAAGTGAACCCTTGAAAGTTGCTGTGGAGCGGATTGCAGCCAAGGGTTCATCTGTGACGGCGATCAAACGGCTTTAATAGCCAAGTGACCTGTTCACCAGATTTTGCAAACTGCCGTCTGCTTCAAACCGCGCAATTTGTGCTGCCACATAGTTGCAAATCGTAGCAGGGTCGGAATCTGCTGCTGAATGCGGAGTCAGGATTACTTTCGGATGTGACCAGAAGCGGCTTTCAGCAGGTAACGGTTCCTTGCGGAATACATCCAGTGACGCAGCGTGAAGTTCACCTGTTTCGAGCGCTGCAAGTATATCGTCTTCTACTTGTTGGCGTCCGCGCCCTGCATTGATCAGCACGGGGGCGCCGAAAGGGCCACTGCGGGAAAGTTTGCGGATGAGGTTGCGGTTAAGAATGCCGTCTGTTTCGGGCGTCGCGGGCAACAGGCAGACCAGCACATCAGTACGGGCGAGGAAGCTATCCAACTCATCGGTGCCCGCAAAACATTCAACGCCATCAATGGACTTGCGTGTGCGACTCCAGCCCGCAGTGGGAAAGCCCATCACGCTGATTTTCCGTGCGGCGTCAGTTCCCAAAACACCCAGCCCCATGACGCCCACACGCAGAGCTGACGCTGCATGTTGCGGAAATTGGTCCCAGATTTTGTTGTGTTGATTGGCATCAAGTCGGCGTTGCTGACGGTGGTGCATCAGCACCTGCATGACCACATGTTCGGACATGCGCATGGTGAGGTCAGGATCGTTGACACGGACAATGGGTTTGTCCTGTGGGAGTGAAGGGTCAGACAAAATAGCATCGACGCCTGCACCGAGTGAAAAAATCACTTTCAGGTTGGGCAGCGACTTCACGACATTGGCGGGGGGAAGCCACGCAGCGACGTAACTCACATCTTCAACATTGCCCATGTCCGGCCAGACGCGCACAGAACGCGTTGACATGGCATTGCGCATATGGGCGGCCCAAGCCTGCCCGTCCCACGTCGGGGTTACAAACAGGAAAGCACTCATGCCGCCACCGGTTTCAAATTCAACGACGCTGACAGCAGCGCCCTGGTATATTCATGTTGCGGATCGGCGAATATCTGTTGCGACGCCCCCCTCTCCACCACCACGCCATTCCGCATGACGATGACTTCATTTGCCAGCGCCCGCACCACTTTCAAATCATGGCTGATGAAAAGGTAGCCCAAATTGTGCTTCACTTGCAGCTTGCGTAACAAATCAACCACCTGCGCCTGCACCGACATATCGAGGGCAGACGTGGGTTCATCCAACATGATGAATTTGGGTTCGAGCGCCAAGGCGCGGGCGATTGCGATACGCTGCCGTTGACCGCCGGAGAATTCATGGGGGTAACGATCCATGGTTTCTGGGTCAAGTCCGGTTTCACTGAGTGAGGTTGCCACACGGGCGCGCCGTTCAGCGGCGGACATGCCCGGGTTCTGAATCATCAACCCCTCCTCAACAATCTGTAAAACGGACAGGCGTGGCGACAAGGAACCGAAGGGATCCTGAAACACCACCTGCATGTCGCGCCGCAAGGGACGCATGGCCTTGTTGTTGAGGCCATCTATGCGTTTGCCGCGATAGGTGATGGGGCCTTGAGACGAAATCAACCGGAGAATGGCTAATCCGAGTGTGGTTTTGCCGGAACCTGATTCACCGACAATACCAAGCGTCTGCCCGGCCTTTACTTCGCAGGTGAGGCCATCGACGGCTTTGATATGTCCAATGGTATTGCGGAAGAAGCCGCGCTTGATGGGGAACCAGACTTTGAGATTGTCGGTTGTCACCAAAGTTTCGGCCGACGGATCAACAGGCGGCGGATTGCCCTTGGGTTCTGCTGCCAGCAGCATTTTGGTGTAGGCGTGTTGCGGGATGGCGAACAGATCCTTTGCTGGGCCCCGCTCTACCACTTTGCCTTTCTGCATCACCACCACATCATCGGCCATGTGCCGCACGATGCCGAGGTCATGCGTAATCAACAGCAGAGCCATGCCGAATTCCTTTTGCAGGTCTTTCAGCAGTTTCAGGATTTGAGCCTGCACCGTCACGTCCAGCGCTGTTGTCGGTTCATCTGCAATCAGCAGGTCAGGATTGTTGGCAAGTGCCATGGCGATCATCACGCGTTGACGCTGGCCGCCAGAGAGTTGATGGGGGTAGTCCTGTAACCGCGTTTCGGGATCGCGGATGCCGACTTTCCCCAGAAGGTCGATGATGCGGGTGCGAGCTTTGTCGCCGGTTAAATCCTGATGCAAATCCAGAATTTCACCAATCTGCTTTTCCACCGTGTGCAGCGGATTGAGCGAGGTCATCGGCTCCTGGAAAATCATGGTGATGTCGCGGCCACGCACACGGCGCAAATCCGCTTCATCGGCATCCAACAAGTCTTCCCCATTGAACAGGATTTGCCCGGATGGATGTGAAGCTGCGGGATAGGGCAAAAGTTTGAGAATGGAATTTGCGGTGACGGATTTGCCTGAGCCTGACTCACCAACGAGTGCCAGCGTTTCGCCCTTGTTCAAGGTGAAGGACACATGATCGACTGCCGTTGTGGTTTTGCCGCCTTGGCTGAAAGCCACCGACAGGTCTTTCACCTCCAGCAAGTTCATTGGAAGGTCTTTCGTGGATCAAGCGCATCACGCACGGCTTCCCCTGAAAATACCAACAATGTCAGCAAGATTGAAACCACAAAAAAGGCGGTAAAACCAAGCCATGGCGCAAACAGGTTTTCCTTGCCTTGCTTTACCATTTCACCAAGCGACGGCGAACCAGGCGGCAGACCGTAGCCCAAAAAATCCAAGGCAGTCAACGTGCCCACGGAGCCGGACAAAATGAAGGGCATAAACGTGACTGTGGACACCAGCGCATTG
>JANMEM010000437.1:0-26647 GCA_031376985.1 Hyphomicrobiales bacterium | reverse complement strand
ATCAACGAGCTGCATCCCGACGTGACATATCATGACGTGCGGGATGCCCTGCTTGCCTCGGTCAGGTCGACGTTAGAGCGGGCCTGACATTCTGCACGCTGCGTTTGGCCAGCTCTGCTGTTGCATGTTCAATTTCCGATTTGGTGCGGGCCTTGTTCCAGCCCAGCACGTTTGAAGCAATCATCGCCGTTTCTTGAATGACGTCGGCTGTCAACAACCCTTCCATAGTGATGGCGGTGCGGCGCAGCAGCAGATCAGCGAGATGGCGAACGCTTTCGTGGGTACAGATGTAAGCAATCTCACCGCTGCTGTAGCCGGGAAGCGATGACAGTGGGCGGTCCTGTGTCGTCGCCGCGAAGTCCTGCACAGCCAAAGCCTTGGTGCCATAGCGATCCAGCAACGTGTCACCTCGTGCCCCAATTTTACTGACCATGGCCTTGCGGCTGTTGTCATGGCGGGGGTAGTCGCGTCCACCGCCAATGGCCAAATCCACCGTTGAAACAGAGCGCGGCTTTTTCAACAGCGACAACACTGCATCACAGGATTGTTCCGAGAAGGCGCGGAAGGTGGTCCACTTGCCACCGATCAGTGATAGCACGGGGACTTCAGTGCCAGGCAGCTTGTCGTGGCCAATGCTGTGGTCGCGTGAGACATCGCCGATGTCCTTGCCATTGGCGCGGGGCAGGGGCCGCACACCTGAGTAGGTCAATATGACATCATCACGTGTGAGTTTAATCGCCGGAAATATTTCACTCACGACGGATAACAGGTAATCTGTTTCTTCAGCTGAGCAATGCGCTGAATCTGGGTCTTGCTGTGCAAGATCAGTCGATCCAACAAGAACATTGCCAAAAAAGGGATAAAGCAAGTTGAAGCGACCATCCTTGCAACCGAAATACATCATGCGGCCTTGCGTGGCTTTCAACAGGCCTTCATGCTTGACGATGAGATGGCCGCCCCTAGAACCTCCCATATAGGTGGATGCAATACCCAGAGAATCATTGACCTTGTCGATCCAAGCTCCACTTGCATTGATCACAACATTGGCTGTGACTGTGCGGCTTTCACCTGTCACCAAATCCTTCAAAGTAAGCTTGCCTTGCTGCGGTTTTCCGGAAACCTCTGTGTAGGTGCGCAATGCGCTTTGCGGCTGGGCGGCGAGTCCGTCGAGTACAAGTTCCAGACCTAAACGTTCAGCATGGGTCACGCGGCCTTCGTAATAGAGACCGGCTGCAACTGCATCGCGGGTCACATCTGGGAACTCTTTGCGCAGCCTGCTCTTGGTGAAGAAGCGATGATCCGGAAGAGCTTTCACTTTGCGGTTATAAAAATCATAAATGCGCAAGCCAATTTCGATCAGCAGTGCACCACGTTCCTTGATGCGCGCCTTGAAACCAAAATAGCCAAGTGTGCCGTCTTTCAGTCCAGCAAACCAGGAGTTGACAGGGAACACAACTTCCAGTGCTTTCACATAATGCGGTGCATTGTTGAGCAATCGGTTTCGTTCCATGGCCGACTCACGCACCAATCGGAACTCATTGGTTTCAAGATATTTGATGCCGCCGTGAATAAGACGCGAAGGCGCGGCGCTGGCTCCACTGCACACATCGGTCCGCTCAACCAGTAGGCAATCAACGCCTTGCAGACAGAGATCACGAAAAGTTCCGCAACCATTGATGCCCGCACCAATGATCAGAACGGAAAAATGTGACTTTTCAAGTTTCATCTAGAGCGGTTCCAGTTTAGTTTGATTTGGTTCCCAAACCACGTCATTCCCGCGCAGGCGGGAATCCAACTTATTACTCGCCGAACTGGTGGAAAGTTGGTTCCCCGCCTGCGCGGGGATGACGAAGTGGTAGAATTCCACTTGACCGAGAACGGCTCTATAATGCCTTTCCATCAGGTTTTTGTGGGTCTGCGACCAAAGGCAACGGCCAAAATGATCAAGCCCCCTGAGATCATCATCTGTTCACTGACATCAAGCCCCATGATGATCAAGCCATTGTTGATTGTTCCGATGAGAAGTGCGCCGACGAACGTGCCGATGACCGTGGCTTTGCCACCAAACAAGCTGGTACCGCCGAGAATGACAGCCGCAATGGCCGCTAATTCCGCACCTGTACCAAAGGTGTAACGTGCTGTCTGCATCATGCCGGAATACAGAAGACCAGCAAGTGCGCCCGCCGCCCCACTCAGCAAAAAACAATACATCTTGATGCGTTCAACTGGAACACCGGAATAACGCGCAGCCACGGGATTGCCACCTGTTGCCAAAACCTGCCGCCCGAATGTGGTGTAGCGCAACACGATGTGCGCAATGACCACGACGACAAGCGACCAGACAAACAACGAAGGCACGGGACCAATTTTTCCACTGCCAAACATGCTGTTGAATGTCATTTCCGAAATCGCAATAGGCTTGGTGTAGGTCAATCGCATGTCAAGTCCACGGATCAATTGCATGGAACCCAAGGTCACAAGAAATGACGGAATTTGCAAAACCGTAACGAAAAAACTGTTGAGTGCCCCAACAGCGACGCCACTTAGAATACCCAGAACAACACCAGCGAAAATTCCGTAACCTGACGCCATTGCAAGCGCTGCGACCAATGCGGACAGTGCTGCCGATGAGCCGATGGAAAGATCAAGCTCACCCGCCGCAATAACAAATGTCATGGCAATCGCCATGATTGCGATCATCGAGGTGGTGCGTGTGATGTTGAAGAGATTTGCAACACTGAGAAAGCCCTTGTCACCAATGGTAATCGCAAAGAACACGAGGACAACCGCGAAGAAAATATAGACGACAAAATCGCGCCAATGGATTTGTTTGGTTTTTGGAACTGCTGCGGGCAGGGGAGCCGTCACGGTCACACTAGCTTTGGACTGCATGGTGAAGTTCCTCTTCTGATGTGATGTTGCGGCGGTCAATTTCACTGGTGAGATTGCCGTCCTGCAAGACATAGATACGGTCGCTTATGGCCAGCAGTTCTTCAAATTCAGATGAAATTACAAGAACAGCAGCGCCGTTGTCAGCGAGTTTGCGAACAATCTCGACAATATCCGATTTTGCACCAATATCGACACCCAGTGTGGGCTCATCCAGTATGAGCAGCTTTGGTTCACGCATCAGCCATTTCGAAAGCACGACTTTCTGTTGGTTGCCGCCGGAAAGTTCGTGCACAGCTTTTTCAGGGCTGTCGGTCTTGATACTTAGAAGCTTAATGAAATCCAGAATTTTGCGGGCTGCAACGTGTTCATTAACAAAGAAGCCTGACTTGAACACATCGAGGTTCGGCAGCAGGAAATTTTCAGCCACGCTGTGGTCCAGAATGAGGCCTTGGCGGCGACGACTTTCGGGAACAAGGGCAATGCCAGCGGCGATAGCGTCAGCGGTTGATGTGATGGTTTTGCCGTTGAGGCGCACCGTTCCACTGCTAGGAGTTTTGATTCCGAAAATGGTCTGCGCGATTTCTGTGCGGCCTGATCCCATAAGCCCGGCGAGGCCAACAATTTCGCCTGCTTTGATTTGAAAACTGACATCGCGATAGTCGCCAGATGATGTGATATTGTCGATATCAAGCACCACTGGCGCATCAGCCTTGCTTCCACGTTCGCGCCATTGCAGCGACGAGCCTGTGCCGGGACCCAACATGGCGTCAATCAAAACTTGCATCGACATGTTCTTGCAGGTGTCAGTCAGTACAATTCCACCGTCTCGCATGACGGTCACACGGTCGCAAAGTTCGAATATCTCAGCCATTCGGTGAGAGATGTAGATGATGGAGATACCACTGCTTTGCAATCGGCGCACGATGCGGAACAGCGCGCTGGTTTCATGGTCCGACAAGGATGATGTGGGTTCGTCCATGATAAGGATTTGCGCGTTCTGCGACAGGGCTTTTGCAATCTCGACCATCTGGCAGGCGCCGGAGCTGATGTCTTGCACGCGCGCGTTGGGATCAATTTCTTCACCCAAGTCTGCTAGAATTTCGCGAGAACGGCGTACCGCTTCGGTGTCGTTCAAAAAATAACCAGAGCGTGGCTCCCGGTGCAGGAAGATGTTCTGCGCCACTGTCAATGTAGGGATCAGGCTCAGCTCCTGGAAGATCATAGCAATGCCAGCGACTTCGGCGTCACGTGGCGTGGCGAAGTGGTGGGGTATGCCGTTGATGACAATCTCGCCGGAGTCGCGAGTGTAAACACCGGTGAGAACTTTCATCAGCGTGGACTTTCCAGCGCCATTTCCACCCATGAAAGCGTGGATCTCACCTTTTTGCAGGGCAAAATTCACCTTCTTCAGCACAGGGATGCTGCCGAAGGTCTTCTCAATGTCGCGCATTTCGAGAATGTTTTGGTTTGTCACTGTCGTATCCTGGGTGGCCAGCGTCATTTGACGCTGGCCACAGTTTTTGAGAAGCCTTACTTCGCGAGATCAGTTGCCATGTCGGCTGGCAATTCCTTGCGGTAGATGGTCTTGTAGGACGCTGCAAGATTGCCACGGTTGACAGCAACCGGTGGCACCACAACATAAGGAGGGGTCTGCTCACCAATCAGCGCAAGCAAGCCCAACTTGGCTTCGGCCACACCCTGGTCATAGGGGCGTTGCGAAGAAATGCCGGCGATGAAACCATTCTTTGCCATGTTGGCGGCAACGATCTGGTCGAAGTTTTCATTGGCAATCTTGAACTTGTCTGGTGTCAGGCCTGCCGTTTGGGCGGCAGTCACTGCACCCATGGCAGGAATGCTCCAAGAGGCATACATGCCATTCAGGTTTGGATAGCGGGCAAGCACAGCCTGCGCCACTTCCTGGCCCTTGTCCGGGTTGTCGTGACCAGCGGCAGCCACCAGTTTAATGTCAGGATATTTTGCCATCAAGCGGGCCACGAAGCCGATGTAGCGGAGGTTTGTCACGTAGAAGTCGTTGGCAAAATACATGGCCGCAACTTCGCCCTTGCCGCCGATGGCTTTTGCAAGTTCGTCGGCAATGTACATGCCAAGTGCGAGGTTGTCCGACGACACAATCGACACATAGTCCTTGCCGGGATCCATGCCTTCAACAGCTTGGTCGATGAACACGACCTTTGCGCCACCATCCTTGATTGCCTTGAAAGCAGCCGCTGTTGTTTTGCCATTCAAGGGAATGGAGACAACCAGGCTTGGTTTCAACACGGCGATGGTTTCAAGGTCAGCGATCTGCTTGGCATCGTCCCAATTTGCATTGGTTTCGGCCACAACTTTGACGCCATATTTCTCAAAGGTTTCCTTGAGGCCGATCAATTGCTCGGACGCCCAATCATCACCAAGCCAGCCCATGGAAAGTCCGACGGTGAAATTGCCGGCCTTGATTTTTGCAGCCTGTTCATCCGTGATCTGAATGGATGAGCCGAGCACGCCGGTCTCGCCGCGCTGGCCATCGCTGACCACCGTGTTGGAGAGGTCATCAATTTTGGCGAGTTCAAGTGTTTTGGCCGATGGTGCGGTGTACCAAAGCGGTTGCTGAATGTCGGCCGCGATGTTGTCAGCTGCGAATGCTGCAGTTGATAGGGTAAGGCAGGCCAGCAGTGCGGTGGTTGCCTTAAGGGCAGCGCGTCTTGTGTAGGTCATGTGTCTTCTCCTGTTAGTTTGGTTGTGGTTTTATTCAACGGTTCAGCATGAATTCCCGCAGCATCTTGGCAAGGCGATCTTCCGCCTCCCAAGCCAGGCTGTGGCCGCATTCCTCAAAGACCTCGGCACGCTCAACACCGGTGGAGACTTTGCGCATCTGGTCTTCGACAAGAGGGCCGAAGAATTCAGGCGCACCTACCGTCATGATCGGCAGTGTCAGCTTGGTCTTTTTGAGTTCTTTGTTGATGCAGGCGTTCTTCAGGCCCGCACGATAGGTTTCAAGGCAACCGCGCAAACCGCCGGGGGCAGCGAGGCGTGCGATCCATTCGTCGATGGCTTCATCGGAAATCGCATTCGGGTTCCACGTCTCGGCCTTGATCCAGAATTCCCAGAATTCGCGTTCTTTTCCGGTGATCAACATTTCGGGCAGGTGGGGAATCCAGAAAAACGGAATGTGCCACACCCAAACACCTTGCTGGCGGAACTGTGCTGAAATGTTATCCGGCGTAAATTGCGACCATTCCTCAAGGCCTTCACCCGACAAGAGCATTTCACAGAATGACAGGGTCTTGACGCGGTCGCGCTCTGTAGCAGCAAGCGCATAAGCAAATTCGGCACCGCGATCCTCGCCGTGGAGATGAAATTTCTCATGGCCCAGAAAGGTCATGAGTTCGGCCATGTCCTTGGCATTGGTCAGTGAGTCATAGCCTTCTTCGGCAGGCGGCTTGTCGGTGTGGCCAAAGCCGCGCAGGTCGGGCGCAACCACTGTAAAGTGTTCGGTCAACAGCGGAAACAGCTTGGCCCAATAGAAGCTGGTCTTCGGTGTGCCATGTAACAGAAGCAGCGCGGGACCTTTTCCAGCTGTGACGTAATGCATGCGGATGCCATTGACCCGGGCGCGGCCGTGTTTGACAGCTTGGCCTGTATGATCAAAAATTTCAGCCATGGATCCTCCCAAGATCGTTACATTTGAACTTTTGATTTTTTGTTGAATAGAATGTTCACTGTTTTAGAACAAATGTCAATTCGAAAAATTATATGTTCAGTATCTGTGCGCAGGAATTAATCTGAAATGTGCAGAATCTTGTGGAGTAAGGGTGCAAAATCGCGAAATCGCACCCGTAATCACCTTCGCTGAGTACGACTTTTGCAATTTTAAGATTGACAAATGTTCACAGCGGTAGTGAACTTGAGCAAAATTGGAGGGGGCAAGTTCCTCGTGCCCCAGTTCCAGAAACAACGCAAACGGGAGACACGCAATGGCAACAGCATTGGATAAATTCGCCGATATGAAACCGAATTGGGACGAGCCCTTGATGATTGAGTCCCATCAGAACGGCGTGCGCACCAAGGAAATGAATCCGAACACCCCCATCACAGATGATGAGCTTGTTGAAGACGCCATTCGATGCTGGGATGCTGGTGCCACAGCAATCCACGACCACAATTCGAATTTCGACCTCCAGGGTAAGGAGTCATTCGACGATTACATGAAAGTCTGGAGCCGCATCCTCAAGGCGCGGCCAGATATGATCTGGTATCCAACAACCTGCAATAACAACCTCGTCGCTCCCGGCGATTGTGGACTGGAGCACGTCCACTTTCTAAACAAGCACGCCAACGTTCAGGTGGCGGTCGTTGATACTGGCATCGACCAGTTTGTGATTGATGAGGACGCAGAAGGATATTCGATGGGTCGCGCCTATGGTTGGGACCTGACTCAGGTTGCCGCTCAAGTGAAATTCTGTCGCCAACGCGATATTGCCATGATCTGGGGCGTTTATGAGCCTGGCTTCCTGCGCGTGGCGCGCCACTATGTTGACCGTGGCATGTTCACGAAGGGCACCAACTGGGACTTCTATTTTGTTGGAAAATACGGCCTGACATCGACAAAGCAAATCGGCACCTGTGGCATGGAGCCATCACTCGAGAGTTTGTATTACTATCTCGACATGATCGCGCAGGCCAAGCACAAGCTGCCATGGTTCATCTCGATCTGGGGTGAAGGAGACTATGATTATCGCCCGCTCGTCCGCCGCACCATCGAGCTTGGTGGGCATGTCAAGACCGGGCTCGAGCTGCACTACGCGCCGCATCGCAATCCGACGAACCTCGAACTTCTGCAGGAGGTACAAGCAATCGCGCGTGAGGTCGGTCGTCCGCTCGCCACGCAAGATGATGCGCGTCGTATCTACGGTATCACGTGATGTCGAATTGATCTTCCATATATGCGCACCCCGCTGGCAAACTGTGACGGTCGGGTGATTCTTTAGATTCCTCGCAGGGAGCAAAGGATGACAGGGCGGGACATGACTTTCCAGGAAACACCGGATCACGCAAAAACCCGCATTGCCTGGCTTTACTACATGGAGGGCAAGACTCAGGATGAGATCGTCTCCCAAACCGGATGGAGCAAGTCGAAAGTGCTGCGCGTTCTTGCTGCGTCAAGGCTCGATGGCACCGTCCAGATTCGTGTAACGACCAACCTTACCAAGTGCATTGAACTCGAATGTGCTCTTGAAGAGCGTTGGGGCTTCTCACGTGCCATTGTCATTCCCGAGCCGCAAGACCAGACGCAAACCCATTCCATATTGGGCGCGGCACTTGGCGCTTACATCTCTCAAAATGTTTCAAGCCATATGACTATCGGTCTGGGATGGGGCAAAACACTGACAAGCGCATTGTCCCATATCGTATCGCCAAAGGTAGAAGGCACACGCGTCTTGTCGATGCTTGGCGGCTTGACGCGCGTGAGCAGTGTGAACCCGTCTGAATTTGCCTGGCGCGTTGCTGATAAACTTGATGCAGAATGCTATCTGTTGACAGCACCTGTGTTTGCACCTGACCCCGAAACGAAAGCCGCTCTCATCGCGCATTCCGGGATCAAGGAAATTTTCATGCAGGCCCGCGCCCTCGACATGGCCATTATTTCCGTTGGCGTTCTCACACCGAATTCCGCTTTTGCCAAGTACGGTTTGTTAAGCAGTGATGAGATTTCCTCGTTGCACGCTGCCGGTGCCGTAGGCGACGTCCTCTGTCACTTTGTCGATGAGGATGGCAATGTCCTTCACCATCCGGTGAATGACCGCGTGATTGCTGTTCGTCCTGAGCAACTCAGCACAGCCCGCAACCTTGTCCTCGCTTCAGGTGGTTCTGACAAGTTCAAAATTGTCCGGGCCGCTATCAAGTTGCTGCGTCCGAAAGTGCTGATTGTGAACGAAAAAGTCGCAGAGCAACTCGTCCATTCGCAACTTTGAATGTTGAACTATTGCTGGGCTTCCGCGACCAGACGTTCCGCAACGCTTTCATCGGTCACGAGCACGTGCGGTTTGAGCAATTTCATGGCTGCGCGGACAACGTCATATTTACGCCACCCACCTGAAGCGAGAACAATCTTGCGTGTCGCCGAAAGATCACGCGGATCAATGGCCATGACCCGATCATTAATCGGGTGATCAATGACTTTGCCATTTGCATCAATGAAACGGAAAAGCACATGGCCGACTGCACCCGCAGCCTGGAGGCTGGCAATATCATCGCGTTCCAAAATAGAAAATTGTGTAACTGTTGAATAAGGTGAGAGATCACCTGCGGTGACAACTGCGAGGTCAAGCGATTTGGACGCTTGCACGATTTCGTTTATCCCCGCATGAGAGAATAGTGCATCTCGCGTAAGAGTGTCTGGTGCCAGCACAGGAACGGACATCAAATAACCTGGTGCTGACAGTCGATCTGCAATCCGCCAAGCATATTCTGACAAGTTGTATCGGTTCACGCGAGTCAGTCCACCCAACATGGAAATGACCTTCAAGTTCTTCTGTTCCCGATATTGGATTTGTGAAAGGCTCGAACTCAGCGTGCGTCCCCAGCCAAGGCCAATGCTCATGTTGTCTTGCAGAATTCCGTTGATATAGCTGCCGAGTGCCAAGCCTAGTTCAGCATATTCTGTCTCAGGATTCTGGCAATTGGGAATGACAACCGCACGCTCCAGTCCGATTGAACTCTCAAGACTGCGTTCCAACTCGACGCAATGGCTCAAATTCGTCGCGATACTTATTTGAACAGTTCCATTCTGTCGGGAATTTGCCAATATTCGCAGAACCTTCGAGCGACTGAGCCCAAGCGTTTTCGAAATATCTTCTTGGGTCTTGCCCTCCATGTAATAGAGCCAAGACACGTGAACACTGAGGTCGTCACCGGAATTAAGTTCTGTCATTTGCCCACCAAAAACGTACTGCCGCTACATCAACTCCGTTCATACCAACAGTTGCATTCCAAATGCCAGCTGGAAAGTCTGTGTGTGCGAAGACTGTGCCAATCATTTGCGCGTTGGTGTGTTCTTCATGAAGTCCAGCGTGTGCTCGAAGGATTCGACACCGGCTTGTGATCCAAGGCCGGTCGCATTCAAAGCTGATGTGGCTTGTGCAAAACGCACGGCTTTTTCCGGATCGAAGCCTTTCACGAGGGCCACCGCAAAACCAGCATCGAAGGCATCGCCACAGCCACAGGTGCATTTAACGATGATTTCGTAAGCTGGAGTGTGGAACCTCATGCCATCCCTGTGGCTGTAGTAGGCACCGTCTCCACCCAAGGTGAACACGCACGCCGCAACACCCTGGTCGTGGAAAAATTTGGTACAACCCACAAGGTCTTCGATACCTGAAAGGGCGCGCGCTTCCTCAATCGACGGCATGAAATAATCCGTATACGGAAGAACTGCGGCAACGTCAGGCAAGTCTTCGGCTGTTGCGGCGAAAATATCGACAGTTGTGATGCAGCCCCGGGCCTTTGCATGCTTCATCAGGCTGGCATTTGAGGCACCATCCATGGCGTGCATCAAACCCACACCGCCCAAGTGAAACACTTTCGCATCCGTGGCCTTGTCGAAATCCTTTGGCTCCACGACGAATGTACTGGTGGCACCTGTCATATGCAGGGCAGGGCGTGATCCGTCTAGGCGGGTTGTAACAATTGACGATGAGGTTTTCCAGCCGGGTTGGCGCTGCATCATCTGTGTGTCGACGTTGAAATCCTTCAGGCGCTGCATCACCCAGTCGCCCATCAAATCATTGCCAAGTCCACCGACGGCACGGGTTGTCAAACCCATCTTGGCGGCAGCGATTGCGGCAACGCCGGCGGCTCCCGAAACGGCAAGTGTGATTTCCTCGACACTGTAGCAGCCGCCCCCTGGGGGAACAGCCGTAAAGGGCCAGCCCAAACAGTCGAAAGTGTAAAAGCCCATTGAAACATAATCAAACTGTTGTGCAGCCATTTTCACCGACCTCCCAAGTCGAAGATTTTGCGAAATGCTAGTTAATTCGCCTTGCTATGTCCAGACAATAATATACATCATGATATGATTGTTCATTGTGTCACATCCAGATTCAATCTCGTCAACAGCCTCGGGAATTGAAATAATCAATAAAAGTGATGAAAAGTAAGTGTGTGACAGAAAAACTAACAATCAACAAATGAACATATTGACTTTTAAATATAGAAATGTTCATTTGCAGCGTAGTGGTTAGCTTTTTTCCATCAAGTGGGAGTTGCCGTATGAAGGCTGGAGTTTTGTTGAGCGTCAACGACGTCAACTATACCACAATTGCTGACCCGAAACTTGAAGTGGGCGACATGCTGCTCAAGGTCAAAGCGGCAACGGTTTGTGGTACCGATATCCGCATACTACGTGGCCGAAAAACCATCGGCATTCGCTATCCATCCGTGATGGGGCATGAGTTTGCGGGAGTTGTCGTCAACACTGGTGGCAACACACAATTTGCTGTTGGTGACGCCGTAACTGTTTGCCCGCAATTCGCTTGCGGCCATTGTGAATACTGTATGCGTGGTGCCGAAAACCTCTGCCGCAACATGACTGCGATGGGATATGAAATAGACGGCGCTTTTGCAGAGTATGTCCGCATCCCTGCATCCGGTGTCAAATCAGGAAATGTGTTTGCAGTCCCAAAAGGATTGAGTTTCGAGGAAGCAGCCCTCGCCGAACCACTGGCCTGCGTCATGAACGGCCAGGAGCGTGTCGGCGTCAAAATGGGTGACACCGTCGCTATTCTGGGTGCCGGGCCAATTGGAATTCTGCACATCAAACTGGCCCGGTTGTCTGGTGCTCGCCTGATCATCGTCAGCGAACCCAATCCACTGCGCCGCGAAGCTGCGCTCAACGCGGGTGCGGACATGGCCATTGATCCAACTACGGAGGATATTTTCGCCCGTACAAAAGCTGTGACAAATGGATTGGGAGTCGATGTTGCGATTGTCGCCATCGGTGTTCCGTCATTGGCAAATGATGCCATACGTATCGTATGTCACCGGGGCCGCGTCAGCTTGTTTGCGGGCTTCTCAAAAGGCCAGCAGGCTGAGCTCGATGTCAATGCCATTCACTACAATGAACTTATCGTCACAGGGGCTTTCGGCCTCACACGCCTGACGTTCGCGAGAGCACTCAGCATGATCGCCAGTGGTCAACTTGAAATGAAGCCACTCCTCACCCACCGCTTTGACTTGTCTGACATCAAGCTTGCGTTGGATACGGCTGAGCAGGGCGCCGCCATCAAAGTCGCCGTGCTTAACGATTGACACCGCCAAGCAAAAAAATCAGGAGAACACATCATGCCCATCAATGTCTCGCCTACAGGTCTTGCGCGTGACCTTCAACTCCGAGCTGACAGTGGCAAGCCGATCCGCATCGGACTTGTTGGCGCTGGAGAAATGGGCACAGATATTGTCACCCAGGTGGCACACATGCCCGGCATAGAAATAGGTGCGATATCTGAACTCCGTCTGCCATCGGCCGGCAAGGCCGTCGATATTGCCTACCGCGAAGCGGGCCATTGGGCCGAAACCAAAACTGCCGACGCCTTGAACCGCCAAATGCAGCTCGGCAAAATCGCCATCACGGATGACGTGAACCTTCTTCTGAACAGCGACCTGATTGACGTTGTCATTGATGCCACGGGTGTTCCCGAAGTTGGCGCTGCAATCGGCCTTCGTGCCATGGAAAACGGCAAGCATCTCGTGATGATGAACGTCGAAGCTGACGTCACCATCGGGGCTTATCTCAACAGCGAGGCAAAACGGCTCGGCGTCACCTACTCGCTGGGCGCAGGCGATGAACCATCATCCTGCATGGAACTGATCGAATTTGTCTCTGCCATGGGCCACCCCATTGTGGCGGCAGGCAAGGGGAAGAACAACCCGCTCAACATCGACGCAACCCCTGACGCATACGCTGAAGAAGCCAAGCGCCGGAACATGAATGTACGCATGCTCGTCGAATTTGTTGACGGGTCTAAGACCATGGTGGAAATGGCTGCGATCGCCAATGCCACGGGTCTGGTGCCGGATTGCCAGGGCATGCACGGCCCTTCGGCCAGACTGGATCAACTCGCAAAAATTTTGGTGCCGAAGAAAGACGGCGGTGTACTTTCTCGCATGGGCGTTGTGGACTATTCAATTGGCAAAGGTGTTGCACCCGGCGTCTTCGTCGTCGCTGAAATGTCTCACCCGCGACTCAGCGAACGCATGGAAGATTTAAAAATGGGCCACGGTCCATACTTCACCTTCCATCGTCCCTATCATCTGACATCGCTTGAAGTGCCGCTGACCTGTGCCCGCGTTGTGCTCTATGGCAAGCCTGACATGGTGCCGTTGGCAAAGCCAAGTGCGGAAGTTGCTGCCGTTGCCAAGAAAGCTTTGAAGCCCGATGAAATTCTCGATTCTATCGGGGAACATTGCTACCGCGCCTGGATCATGACGGCTGCCGATGCGCGCGAAGCTCATGCCATTCCCTGCGGTCTCTTGCACAAGGCCAAAGTCATCAAGCCCATCGCCAAGGGCGAACTCATCACCACAGCCAATGTCCAGGTGCCAGCCGATTCAAAAATCGCCGAACTGCGCGCCCGTCAGGACAAGCTGGTTTACGGACACTAAGGAACACACCCATGCCCGCTGCATCTGAACACAACAAATCCGCGCAAGACAATACGCCCTTCGCCATTCGCAACTACACGCCTGAACAATTGCGAGAGGTGCTGCATAAAATGCACCTCATCCGCAAATTTGAAGAGGGTGCAGAGGATGCTTACTTACGTGGTTTTATCCACGGCACCATGCATCTTTCCATCGGCCAGGAGGCCAGTGCGCTTGGCATTTGCATGCCACTGACCGAAGCCGACCAGATCACCTCAACCCATCGCGGCCATGGCCATTGCATCGCCAAGGGTGCGCAAGTCGACCGCATGTTCGCGGAGTTTTTCGGCAAGACATCAGGTTATTGCAAAGGTCGTGGTGGCTCCATGCACATCGCCGATGTGAGCAAAGGTAACCTTGGGGCCAACGGCATTGTGGCGGGCGGTATTCCTATTGCGACGGGTGCTGCACTTTCCGCCAAGATGCAGAAGAACGGCAAAGTCGTCGTCTGCTTCTTTGGAGACGGGGCCAACAATGAAGGGGCTTTCCACGAGTCCCTCAACATGGCCGCCATCTGGAAATTGCCTGTGGTGTTCGTGTGCGAAAATAATGGTTATGGCATGTCCACATCTTCAGCCCGTTCCACCGCCGTCGCCAACATCGCCGACCGCGCGGCAGGATATGCCATGCCGGGCGTTGTCGTGGACGGAAATGATTTCTCCGCTGTTGCCGAAGCTTCTTCTCAAGCTGTTGATCGTGCGCGTCGCGGCGAGGGGCCAACTTTAATAGAGTCCAAAACCTACCGTCATCGTGGCCATTCCAAAAGTGACCGCAACCGCTATCGCACCAAAGAAGAAATCGACGACTGGAAAACCAATCGCGACCCGATCAGCAAGTTCGAAGCTGAGTTGATGCAGTTTGGTGTCATTGATCAAGCAGGCATTGCCGCCGTCATCACCGCAGTGGACGCTGAAATCGCCGCAGGCATTGCCTTTGCGCAAGCCAGCGAAGCGCCTGCCACAACTGAAGTTCTCAGTTTCGTTTACTCGGAGCAAAATTAATGGACACGCAACCCCGGCAGCTCAGCTATTCGCAAGCCATACATGAAGCCATGGCGATTGCGCTTGAAAGCGATCCAAATGTGTTCCTCATGGGTGAAGACATCGGCGTTTATGGCGGCGCGTTTCAAGTAACAGGCGATCTCGTTGAACGCTTCGGTGCAGACCGTGTCATCGATATGCCGATTTCAGAATTGGGTGGCGCTGGTGTTGCCGTTGGTGCGGCCCTCACGGGCATGAAGCCGATCTTCGAATTCCAGTTTTCTGACTTTGCAACGCTCGCTATGGAGCAGATTGTCAACCAAGCCGCCAAGATGCGCTATATGCTGGGTGGCGATGTATCCGTGCCATTGGTCATGCGTTTTCCTGCGGGGTCCGGCACAGGTGCTGCGGCCCAACACAGCCAGAGCCTCGAAGCGTGGCTGGCCCATGTGCCGGGGCTGAAGGTGTTACAACCCGCAACTCCGCACGACGCCAAGGGCTTGTTGCTTGCCGCCGTTGCTGATCCTGATCCGGTGATGATTTTCGAGCACAAGCTGCTTTACAAAATGAAGGGCGATGTGCCTGAGGGCTATTACACTGTGCCCATCGGCAAGGCCCGCATTGCAAGGGAGGGTCGTGACGTCACTATCGTTGCCACATCCATCATGGTGCACAAGTCGTTGGAGGCAGCGGTTGCATTGGAAGCCGAGGGCATAAATGTCGAAGTCATTGATCTTCGTTGTATCCGCCCCATCGACCATGCAACTGTCATTGCCAGCGTCAAGAAAACCCATCGCCTGATTTGCGTTTATGAGGCGGTGAAAGCCTTTGGCATGGGCGCTGAAATCAGTGCCATGATCGCCGAAAGCGATGCCTTTGATTATCTCGATGCGCCGATTGTGCGTTTGGGCGGCAGCGATAGTCCGATCCCCTATAATCCGGATTTGGAAAAAGCCGCCGTTCCACAAGTCAACGACATCATCACAAGTGCCCGCGCACTGGTGCAGGGAAAGCGTTGAGCCATGGCCATCGAAGTCATCCTGCCGAAAGTCGATATGGATATGTCCACAGGCCGCATTTCTAAGTGGCTTGTTGCTGACGGTGCCGAAGTTAAAAAAGGCGATCCGCTATTCGAAATCGAAACCGACAAGGCCGCGATGGAAGTTGAATCGCCAGGCTCTGGAAAGCTTGGCCAGATCAGCGCCAAGGAAGGTGACGAGGTGCCAATTGGCCAAGTCATTGCTTACATCTTTGCCACTGGTGAAACTGCAACTGACGTCGTGCAATCAAAACCTTTTGCTCCGTTTGTTGAAGGAACTGCCATAGCAGCATCAGTTGCCTTGGTTGAAACTAGTATGGTCAGCCCATCCTCCGACATCCGCGCCACGCCTTTGGCCCGCCGACTGGCAAAGGAAAAAGGCATCGAACTGTTATCCGTGAAAGGCAGCGGCCCCCAAGGCCGCGTTCTCAGTGCGGATGTTGAAGCGCTTGTCGACAAGCCTGTACCGCCCGTCAACAAAGTCGCTGTGCCTATTGCATCTGATACGCCAATTGAAAATACGAGTGTACTCGTGCCGCACGACAACATGCGCAAAGTCATCGCCCGCCGTCTGACGGAATCGAAGTCAACAGTTCCGCATTTTTATATGTCAGCAGATTGCCGCCTCGATGCTCTGTTGAAATTGCGCGCTGATCTGAACAAGGCTGCGCCCGTGAAAGACGGTACACCCACATACAAGCTTTCCATCAACGACATGGTGATCAAGGCCTGGGCCTTGGCGCTGCGTGATGTGCCCGCCGCCAATGTCTCGTGGACCGATGCTGCCATGCTGCATCATGCCCACGCCGATATCGGGGTTGCGGTATCTATCGAGGGTGGCTTGATCACCCCCATCATCCGAAGCGCAGAAACAAAATCACTCTCGGCGATTTCAGGCGAGATGAAAGATCTGGCAACCCGCGCAAAAACCCGGAAACTCAAGTCTGAGGAATACAATGGCGGCAGCTCTGCCATATCGAACCTCGGCATGTTCGGCGTGAAAGATTTTGCCGCCATCATCAACCCACCCCACGCCACCATCCTTGCCGTAGGCAGCGGTGACCAACGACCCATCGTTGAAAATGGTGTGGTTGTAGCTGCAACAGTGATGACCGTTACCCTCTCCACCGATCATCGTGCTGTTGATGGCGCACTCGGTGCTGAGGTGCTCTCGGCCTTCAAGCGCTATATCGAAAACCCAATCGCAATGCTGGTGTGACCAAAGCCTGATCAAAACCATCTTCGGCGAAAAGACAGGCCGTCTGATGAGAGCCCATATCGTGGAAACAGAAGTCACGAAATTGATCCCAGGCTTGGTGACGGCCATGTGGCTGGAAAGCACCGAGGAAGAACTTATGCACACCGTCTTCACACATCCAACGATGTGCTAGGCGTGAATATATACGTTGTAATAATAACAATAGTTCGAAGTCAGATCGTCAAAACTGAGATCGAAAACCACGCATTTACAGTACTATCAGATTTCACAATAAAGCACTTCGTACAATAAAATTTATTAGAAACATGCTAATAAGCATTCTTCTTCGAAAACCCGTGCCTGCTTTCATTTTGTAGTGAACATTCATAGTTTTAATTTGACAAATGTTCCGCAAGCGTGCACATTTGCGTTAACAAAAATACAAATGTCCATTCTGGACGGATTGCTCAGTGCACGGTTTGCCTTGGCTTTTTCTGATGGAAAAGGATGTTGGGTGGAGCAATCGCCAAAACTTTTGATCGCCATGGAAGATCGGCCCGACGTCGCAATGCAGGACGGTATTGCCGTTGGACCATGGAGGCGTCTTGCTTTCGACCAGAACTGACCGAACTCGTAGGGAGAATGACGTGAGACTGCTGGAAAACATCGAGCCCAAGAAGGTCATGTACTTCTTTGAAGAGCTAAGCGCGCGCCATCGCTGCTCACAACACGAAAAGCAGGCCACCGACTGGATCGCCGAATTCGCCGAAGCGCGTGGGCTGAAATATCACCGCGACGCATTGCAGAACATCATTGTAAAGAAGCCCGGAACGCCAGGCTATGAGAAAGCACCAACTGTCATTTTGCACGGCCATCTCGATATGGTGTGCAAACTCGCAGATGGTGTGACCCACGACTTTGCGACGCAAGGCGTGAAGCTGAAAGTCGATGGAAAGTTCATCCGTGCCGAAGGAACAACCTTGGGCGCCGACAATGGTCTTGGCATTTC
This sequence comes from Hyphomicrobiales bacterium, assembly GCA_031376985.1. GTDB lineage: Bacteria > Pseudomonadota > Alphaproteobacteria > Rhizobiales > Aestuariivirgaceae > Aestuariivirga. The sequence continues at coordinate 8,831 of JANMEM010000437.1, read as the reverse complement.
CTATATGCTGACGCTGCTCGACTCTGATGACATTCCACATCCGCCGCTGGAGTGTGTGATGACGGCGATGGAAGAGATGGGGAAAGTTGGCGGTGATGGCGTTGATATCAGCCTGCTCACCGGCAGGCGCATGATTGATTTTAACTGGATCGAAGAAAAGCAATTACTCGCTGGCTGTTCAGGCGATGTGTCATGCCGCATTGATATTGCAGCCGACTGGCAACCTGCTGCGTCAAATCGCGTGGCGCTGCTGCTGGATGTGCGCGGGCTTCGCGGCGGACATTGTGAGTTCGACATTCATTTCGAGCGTGGCAATGCGATTGTTCTCGTCGGTCGCTTGCTGCGACGTGCGATGCAAACCGGCGATGTGCAAGTTGCATCTATATCCGGCGGTGTGCAGAACAATGTTATTCCCGCTGAAGGCAGTGCACTCATTTGGGCAAAAGCAGATCAGGCCGCTGCGATTGAAACTGCTGTCAATGCGCTTGCCGCTGAAATTAAAAGTGAGTTCCGTATTGCTGATCCTGATATGCGGATCGAAACCAAACGACCCAGCACCAAAGTAGAGCGCGTTCTTTCTGCCCGAGCCGCTGCACAATTAGTTCAAACAATTCTGCTGCTTCCCAATGGCGTCCAAACACAAAACTTGGAAGTCGCCGGAAACTGGGAGACGTCAAACAACATCGGGCTGATGATCACCACAAACAAAGCGGTCGAAATCACAAGCACAATCACCAGTGCAGTCACATCACGCAAACACGCTGTGCTCGACCAACTGATGTTGATTTCTGACATGGCTGGCGAGGGTGTGACAACCAAACAGATTGGCCTGGACGCGCCAGAGTTTCCATGGAATCCGAAGTCTCATATGCTTGATGTAGCAAAAAAGAGTTATCACCGTGTTATGGGCAAGGAGCCCGACGTGCTGGTCTCCGTGTGCAGCCTTGAACTCGGCATGTTCACACAACGCATTGCTGGTCTCGATACAATCGGTATCGGCACTAACCTGTATGACCTGCATTCACCCCGCGAGCACATGGATCACACCTCTGCTGCGCGTGTGTGGCCGCTGATCATGGACGTGATGAAGAGCCTTGATCGCTGACAACCGAATTCGCGCGGCAGTCGGAAACAGTTGCCGCGTGAAGACTATCTGAAACCTGAAGTTTAACCTTGGAGGATACAATGGTACGGAAGACAAAACTGACGAAATTCCAGGCGACACGTCGCCGCTTTAGCGCCGCATTGGTCGGAATGGCCTTTGCTGCGGGCATGATGGGTTCGGCACAAGCTGCTGAGTTCAACAAGGACGAGTGGGTATTGGTTGCTTCGGTGATCAACACCACTAACCCCTACATGGCCTCGAACATTGAAGGCGCCAAGGCAATGTCCAAGAAGCTTGGCATCCCGCTTGAAATCGTCAACTCGAACGGCTCTTCACAGACCGAAATTTCGAGCATTCTCGCCGTTCTCGCGTCCGGCAAGAAGCCGATCATGTTCGTGAACACAGTTGCAAGCTCTGACGCGCCGACGATCGTTGACGCCGTGGGCAAGGCTGGCGGCTTCGTTACCATCTGGTGGAACAAGCCAGCTGACTATCATCCAGCCGACGTTGGCAATCACTTCGTCGCCTTCCAAAAGCATCCTGGGATTTCCTCAGGCGCATGTGGTGCGCAAGCCATTGCTGAAGCCATTGGCAAAAAGGGTGGCGTGATCGGCCTTGCCGGCGTGCAGGACTCCACAACCAGCCAGACCCGCGTTGCCGGCTTCTTGCAAGAGATGAAGAAGTATCCAGACATCAAGGTTCTCGACATGCGCCCATCGAACTGGGATCCGCAGCTGGGCGCCAAGAACGCGCGCGACCTGATCGTGAAGTTCGGCAGCGACATCAAGGGTGTGTGGGCAGCTGACGACGGCATGCAGATCGGTGCCATGCAGGCTTTTGAAAACGCTGGCCTCTTGGAGCAGACGAAGTTTGCCTCTGATGGTCTCTATCCAAAGACCCTGGAAGACATCATCTCCGGTCGTGGCGGCAACGCCATCGTTGGTGAAACCTTCCACCGTGGCTACATGGCTTCTGCCGTCGGACTTTGGACAGCCTATCTTGCCGCTACCGGCAAGATCGATCCAAGCAAGGAACCACTGGAGCATCGCGAAAGCCTGTTCAAGCTCAGCTGCGTGACGCCATCCAACTACAAGGAATACCTGAAGTACGACGAACCAGGTGCCGCTGATGCGTTCGTTGAACAGCTTGAAAAGGTTGGCCCATGGGCCGCCGAGCCAATGCCACTCGTTGGCGGTGGTGCTGAAGTCATGCCTGCAGAATAACCATCGACATTCCCGGTCGGGGTCATCGACCCCGGCCGGAACGCATGGTACCATCATCTTTTCTAAACCCTGTGCGCTGGCGGGGCTCAGAAAAGTTGATCCGAAGCCTTGACGTCTTCAATAGTCTGACCAGAGATCGAGATATGCAAATGAAGTTGCCAGGAGAATGGAAAAGTCTTGCCTCACTGCTCGCATCAATTGTCGTGCTCGCCATCATCTTTGCCTATCTGAACCCACGATTTGGCAGTCTCGAAAACTTCCGCAACATCCTCTTTCAAATGGCCGTTCCTCTCATCATCATCGTGGGAACAACTTTCGTGATCCAGTTGGGATCTATTGACCTCTCGGTGCAGGGCATTATGGGTGGCGCTGGCATGGCCTGGATATTGATGTCCGCAAACACGCGCCTGGAAACAGACTATGGCATTTGGGCCTGGGTGGTTGCCATCGGCATCGGCGTGGCATTGGGCATGCTGGCAGGCGCACTGCATTCACTTATCAAAGTTCCATCTTTCGTTGTCACATTGGGCACGTGGTACATCGGCCTCGGCATCGGAATCATCCTCTATGGCGATGACATGTTGCCCAGCCTCACAAGCAATGTACTCATGGCCTGGCCAACGAAACTCACTTTAGGACTGCCGAATGCCTTCTGGCTCGCCGCAGTTATCTTGGCACTCGGCGTTCTGATCAGCCGCTACACTCACTTTGGCCGCGGTGTGCTCGCCATAGGCAACAGCGAAAGTATCGCGCGCAACACTGGCATGCCAGTGAACACCATCAAGATCATGGCATTCACCATTGCCGGAGCACTCAGTGCATTGGCGGGAATTCTCGCCACCATGCAAATTGGCGCAGGATCGCCGGACCTTGGATCAGGACAGCTGTTCACGGTGATACCAGCCGCGGTCATCGGCGGCACCGCATTGAGCGGTGGCGAAGGCGGTGTCATGCGATCCGCGATTGGCGTTTTCCTGCTCATCATTTTGAATAATGGTTTGGTGCTCGCGGGCGTTGATCCCGCCTGGCAGTCAGGCGTGTTCGGCGCGATCCTCATTGCCGCAATTGTTGCCGTAGCCCGTCCTGATCGCGGCATCCTCAAGATTGCGAAATGATCATGACAACGCCAACCGTACTCAAACTCGAAAATATCAGTCGTGCCTTTGGCCATGTCAGCGCAGTTAAATCCATCTCGCTTGAAATCAAGCGGGGAGAAGTCATCGGCCTCGTGGGTGAAAACGGCGCGGGCAAGTCCACATTGCTCAAAATCCTGTCGGGTGTTGAACAGCCCGACTCAGGAACCATAGAAATCAACGGCAAGACCGTCACCTTCCGCAGCCCGAATGATGCGGTGCGGGCGGGGGTCGGTGTTGTGCATCAGGAACAGTCATTGTTCACCAATTTGACCGTCGCCGAAAACCTTGATGCGCGCAATGCGGGTCGTATCGGACGCAAAAATTGGAAGCGCGTCAACAGCGAATGCGTAGCAGGGCTGAAAAAAATCAGTGTGGAACTGGACCCGACTGCGCGCATCAGCCACCTGTCTTTTGTTGATCGTCAAATGGTAGAAATAGCCAGAGCTGTTTCAGTCGATCCCAATATGACAGGCACACCGCTCATCATTCTGGATGAACCGACAGCCGTCTTGGAACAAACTGAAACTGCTGTGCTGGAACGCGAAATCCAAAAACTCAAGGAAATCGCCAGCGTCATTTTTGTCTCGCACCGCCTCGACGAGATCATGCGGATTTGTGACCGCGTTGTGGTGATGCGAAGCGGCAGAATTGTCAGCGACAAAAAGACCAGTGAAGTGACCAAGGACGACCTGTTCCGCGACATGGCTGGCGGGATGTCCCAAACCGCACATGCCATCCGAAAGCGCTTTACCGATGGCGCAAAACCCGCAATCGAAGTGCATGAGCTCTCCCGCAAGGGAAAATTCAAGAACATTACCTTCACAGCGCGGCCCGGGGAGATCATCGCACTTGTCGGATCCAACGCATCTGGCCGCGGAGCAGTGGTGCGCGCGATTTTTGGCGCTGAAGCCTATGATTCAGGCACAATCGGAGTGAAGGGCAAACGTGTGTTACGCTGGTCTATCAGGAAAGCCGTGCAAGCTGGTCTTGCGTATCTGCCAGCAGAACGAAAGGTCGAAGGCATGATTTCCGGGATGTCGGCCACACGCAATGTAGCACTTGTTTATCAAGGTGATGGTGCTTCCGGCCCGTTTCTTAGGCTCAGGAAATTGGCAGAAGCTGCGCAGAACTGGTTTGATCGGCTTGATGTGCGGCCAAACACAATCTCAAAACCACTCATCAATTTCTCTGGCGGCAACCAGCAGAAGGTTGTTTTGGCAAAATGGTTGAACTCACCTTACACTGATGTGCTGTTGCTTGATCATCCATTGCGCGGCTTGGACGTAGGTGCTGCCCAGACTGTGAACGGGGAAATCATCAAAGCTTGCGAAAATGGTGCGTCCGTCATTTTGCTTCCTGACACAATCGAAGAGGCGCTTGAAATGGCTGACGAGATTATTGTGATGCGCGACGGTGAAATTTCCGCACGCCATGACATGCGGACAAAAAATAATCTCACTGTTCAAGACATTGTTGCAGAAATGGTATGACAGACGTGACCGGAAATCCTGTGGAAAATGCAAACAAATCGAGCATCAGTGAAGGCGAAGCTGCGGTCGTCAGATTTGGTCAGAATATCTCTTGGAGCGCATTTGCACCGCCTTTGGTGTTTGTTGCGATGTTACTCGGCGTGTCGGTTTTGAATTCCAACTATCTTGGCCCCCTTGGTATTTCCATCGCCACAGCAACGGCTGCTCCGATCATGTTTTTGGCACTGGGTCAATCAATGGTGTTGAACATTGGCTCGATTGACTTGTCGAATGCAGCCATTGCACTGCTGGGAGCGCTTGTGTTGGCACTCGCATTGCCACCGCTTGGTGTCGGGGCGTTTGTTTTAATCCTTTTGCTTGTCACCATCATCGGCGCCATCAACGGTGCGGTGATCTGTTATGCGCAGGTGCCGTCTTTTGCGCTCACTCTTGGCACATTGGCCATTTTGCAGACCGCCGCGCTCGTCGTGAGTGGTGCGGACACAATCTACGTCAGTGAAAATCGCGAACTTGTTTCGACGTTGTTCGAAAAGCAGATATTCAACGCGCCGCTGACCTTTTGGATTGGCATTGTCGCTGCTTGCATTTTGTGGGCTGTGCTGCGTTACACCATTCTGGGTCAGAACATGACCGCCATGGGAAAGAACGAATTGGGTGCTACCCTTTCTGCTGTTCCAACCCGCCGGGTTCGTATCATCGCCTATGCGCTTTCAGGTTTCATGGGTGGGCTTGCCGGTCTCAGCATTGTGGCTCAGGCGGGATCAGCATCGGCTAGCGGCCTTGGCAGCGATTTGTTGCTGCCTGGCATTGCGGCTGCTCTTATCGGCGGCACATCGATTTCAGGTGGTCAAACCAACCCGCTGAACGTTGTATTTGGAGGCCTGACAGTGGGCTTCGTACCCATTGCAATTCAGGCTATGGGTCTTGGTGCCCAGGCCCAGAGTTTGGTCTATGGCATTTTCATCATTGTGGTTGTCGCGCTCACGACGGTACGTTCGCGGGACGCAATCATAAAGTAGGTGGTACTGCAGTCGGGATCTGGTGCGAGTGCGAACGGCGACTCGCTGACAGTTGCGAACTCTTTGTTTGTAAAATTTCTGTTTTCACTGACCACAGGTAACTGAACTTGTGACATTTGATGATCATAACATTGCCGAGACCTTTTTTGACTATTGCTTTACTGCGGAGTGATGTCGGCGCCCCGCGTTAACGCTTCCGGGCTGTCGCGAGCCGAGCCCAATTCCAATAGTGAAATGTTCTCTTCGTTTGATGGTCTCGGCCCTTCGGGCTTCCATCCCTGGCGCATGTTCGACAAGGATCAAGCAGGGACGGCGCGGTGCGCCGACATTTTTTGAAGGTCCGACCTCGTTCGCTGGGTGGGCGGCGCTCCTTTCTAGGCCCGCTGCGGCGGGCCGCAACTGCGCAAGTGCTCTAAGCTCCCATTGATCGACAAAGTTCTCAGACGCGCAGTCCTCCATTTCATTCCGGCCTTCGGTGCGGCCCGCCTCATTCAGCAGGCCTCTTCAGTCGCAAGGCACCGCCCACCCCGCTCCGGGGTTCGGATGCGAAGGAGTAGCTACCGATGTCGAAGGCCATTGGAAGAGACAATATCTATCGTGAAATTACTGACAAGATCATTGCCGAACTTGAACGCGGTATTGTGCCATGGGTGCAGCCTTGGACCAGCAGCAAACAGTCTTGCCCCTTGGGCCTTCCTGTCAATGGCCTGACCCGCCGCAGCTATTCCGGCATCAATATACTGTTGCTGTGGGCAGCACTTGAAGACAAGGGCTTTGCTTCACCCTATTGGCTGACCTTCAAGCAATGCATTGCCATGGGTTGCAGTGTGCGCAAGGGTGAACACGGAACCCATGTTTATTTTGCCGATAAGTTTGTGCCGCAGAAGGAACAACAACGCGCGAAAGACGAGGGCACCGACCCATCCGCCATTCATTTCTTGAAGCGTTACACGGTCTTCAATACCGAGCAATGCGAGGGCTTGCCCGTTGGTTTGTTTGGCAAAGTTGAACCGCGCAGCCCCCGCGAGATTGTGCCAGAGGCCGAAGCCCTCATAGAGGCCACAAGAGCAGATTTCCGCATTGGTGGCGATCAGGCTTTCTATGTGCCGTCCGCAGATTTCATCCGCATTCCCAATCAAACAGCTTACCCCGACCAGATCAATTATTACCGCACCGCCTTCCATGAACTTGGTCATTGGACAGGCCACAAGAGCCGACTTGATCGCAGCCTCACCACCAAATTCGGAACGGTAGACTATGCTCGCGAGGAACTGGTTGCCGAAATGGCGACTGCCTTTGTTTGCGCATCGCTTGGCATTGTCCCCACGGTGCGCCATGCCGATTACATCGGCAACTGGCTGCAAGTCTTGAAGGAAGACGCCCGCGCCATTGTGAAGGCGGCAAGCCTTGCCTCTAAGGCTTGCGACTTCATTCTGCAATTCAGGGCAGCAAGCAAAGATAATTCAGATTTGGAGCAGGCAGCATGAGTGCCATTGCTCCCATCCCTTTCGAAACGGAAGCCACATCACTAGGCCCGCAAACGTTGGTTCCTGGAGTGCGGCCCGTTTCGATAAAGGCGCGGCTTGAGGTGCTGGCCGCGCATCCCCTTGGTTCCGATAGGCTGCAAAAGCCTTGTGATATTGGCCTCTTTGACGATGTGGCACGGAGCCAGATGGAATTATTCAGTGCCAATTCCCCAACCCGAAAGGACTAAGATCATGGACTTGATGCATATCCCTCTGTGTGAACTTTCTATCGCCAAGACCAATGTCAGGCATGGCGTGAAGAAAGCTGACTATGAAGATTTAATCCCAAGTATTAGGCAGCGCGGCATTCTGCAACCGCTTTTGGTTAGAAAAAATGGCAAAGGTTACGAGATTGTTGCCGGACGGCGGCGCTATCTCGCCGTACAATCCTTGGAAAAGGAAGGTTTGGAAATTGAAGCCATTCCTTGTGCCATCATGGCAACAGGTGATGATGCAGCAGCGGTTGAAGCCTCGTTGATTGAAAATATCCAGCGCTTGCCAATGGACGACATGGATCAATTCGAGGCTTTCCAACGCCTGTTGAAGGAAGGCCGCACCATTGAAGCAATTGCCAACACCTTCGGCGTCACCGAAATCATGGTCAAGCGCCGCTTGGCTATTGCCAATCTGTCGCCAAAAATCAGAACGGCTTACCGCGCCGAGGAGATTGATGGCGAGACCTTGCGGGCTTTGACCCTTGCATCAAAGCAGCAACAAAAGGATTGGCTTCTGCTGTTTGAAGACCCAGAGCAACATGCACCAAAAGCCGGCAATCTCAAACGCTGGTTGCTTGGCGGCTCACAAATCCCCACCACAAATGCCATCTTCGATATCACCACCTACAAGGGTGAGATCGTGTCAGACTTGTTTGGCGAGGAGAGTTATTTCGCCAATCCCGACACGTTTTGGCCGCTTCAACTTGAAGCCGTTGCGGCCCTCAAAGCCAGCTTTGAAACCAACGGATGGACCCGTGTTGAAGTTATGGAACAGAACCAGCGGTTTAACGAATGGGACTATGAGAAGACCGCCAAGAAGAAAGGCGGTGCCACATTCATTTCCGTCTCAGACCGTGGTGAAGTCGAAGCCCATGAGGGTTATCTCACACGCGCCGAAGTCCGCAAGGCGGAGGCGAAAGCCGCGGGAACGGCAAACCTACAAACCAAAACCGAAAAACCAGAACTGACCAAACCAATGCAGAACTATGTCGAACTGCACAGGCTTGCCGCTATCCGCCTCGAACTCTTGAACCATCCGCAAATTGCCTTGCGTCTTGTGCTGGCACACATGATTGTGGGTTCAAATTTGTGGATGGTGAAGTCCGAGCCGATGAAG